>NZ_JAMXXL010000007.1:0-128676 GCF_024129685.1 Acinetobacter lwoffii
ACACCGATACCATTTTTAAGAATAATGGACGAGGAACTCCAACGAGTCGTTTAAATTCCCCATCATTAAATCGAGTTAAATTTTCATATTTCATGGGGCTAGTATAAACAATTTTTTACTTTCGCAAGAGATCTATTGTTAAAGCATGATTATCTAAAATTTCAATCTAATTTTGACAATTACTCAGCGCCATATTTACTGAAAACAGATGAGGCGCTGTATTATGAAGGTCGGTCTGGAAGCAGTTTAGATGCTTCATCCGCGATTGTGTTTAAAGATGGGCGATTGTTTGCTGCAATATATTTTTCCAATACCAAGACTTTAAAATACTTTAGCAACGATGCCAGTTGCTCAGAACAGTTACATCCTGCGATTCAAGTTTTTGCTCAGCAGCGTGAAATTCAAGGTATTGAATATGCAACAGCTAGAGCCAATACCGCTTTAAAATATAATTTTGGCCCCGCTTCAAAATGTGAAACCTATTTTAAAAAATTAGAAAGATAGCTGAGCTTAAATGTTAATCTAAGATTTTAATATCATGAATTATTTATATTTTATTCACATTAATGTCATTTTTGATTTTTACCATAGAGCCTATTCTACAATGATGCTTATGAACAATGAAAAAAACACCACTAACTTTAGCTTTATTGGCTTCGACAATTTTCTTAACGGCATGTACTGATGATGGGGACAATGGTCAAAATGGATTGAATAGTTTGATTCAACAGATGCCTTTAGTACTTGGAAATGATGATTGCTGGAGTGCTGGAACACGTATTGAAAGCGGTTTGGATAAAAATCAAAATGGTGAGCTGGATGCGAATGAAATCCAGCAAAGCTCCATCCAGTGTGGTCCAAACTTATTTGCCCAAGGGGTTGCATTGCCTTACCAAAACTTAACAAGCTTTAAGGCGAATGGAACAACTATTGCGAGTGCATTTACACTTCGACAGGGTGGCTTTGGCTCTGATGTTGCTGCCCATCCTACGAACAATAAACAATTTTACGCAATCACAGATCGTGGCCCAAATGCTGACTATAATGATGGCGTGAATGGTGCTGGTAAGATTTTTCCAATGCCAGACTATGTACCTAAAATTGGGTTATTTGAGGTACAAGATGATGGCTCAATCAAACTCATCAAAACGATTTTATTAAAAGATCGTGATGGAAATAATATTAGTGGATTACCGAATACTGCTGCACTAGGTGGTACAGGCGAAACACCTTACGATATTCATGGCAAGGTCATTGCTAAAGATCCATCAAAGCCTTATGACCCAATCACGAACCCTATCAAACTTGATGATTACGGTCTCGATTCTGAAGGTTTGGCAGCATTGAATGATGGTACATTCTGGGTGAGTGATGAATATGGTCCTCACATTGTGCACTATGATGTCAATGGAAAAGAAATTGGTCGTATTAATCCTTTTGTAAATGATGTGCGCAATACCTTCACTTTACCGCAAGAATTTAGTTATCGTCGTGCCAACCGTGGTATGGAAGGTTTAACTATTACACCTGACCAAAAAACATTGGTTGGGATTATGCAATCGACAATGGACTTACCGACTAAAGCTGTTAATAAATCAACCTTAACACGTATTGTGACGATCAATCTTGAAACAGGAAAAGTTGCTCAGTATCTCTATCGTCAAGAAATTGATGCTAACTCAAACTCAGCTATTATTGCGATTAATGATCATGAGTTTTTAGTACTGGAACGTGATGGCAAATTCCTTAAAGACGATCCGAATATCATGAAACATGTTTATCGTATTGATCTGAAGGATGCTACCAATTTGGAGGATATCGCAACTCAGGGCGATCTAGTACAAGATCCTAAACTTGGTTTAACGATTGCAGGTAAAACCCTCGAGCAATATTTCATCAATAACGATAAAAAATGGGAAGCATTACAAGCACTAAATATTCAACCAGCAAGTAAAACATTGGTATTGGATATGGGTAAACGTGTAAGTTATGCACATGACAAAATGGAAGGTTTATGGTTGATTAACCGACAAACCCTTGGAATTGTGAATGATGATGACATGGGGCTTTGGACAACCAATGGTTTAGAGCAAAAGTATTTGGATAATGTGCGCATGCGTGTCGATACACCGACCTTATATATTGCCGATAAGTTAAATCTTTTTAACCCATAACCATAAAAAAAAGCCCAAAAGCTAAAACTTTTGGGCTTCTTAAATTCAACTAATTTTTTCAGACTTAAACCAATATTAATTACCGAATGATATCAGCTAAAATAGCTGTCAGCTTTTGACCACTCTTACGATCAATTAAACGTGCTGACATACCAAATTCAGTTGGACCACTGTAATCAGCTAAAAGAGTATCTCCAATAAACAAAATGTCTTTGGCATGACATTGTAATTTATCAATTAAATATTGATAAATTTGTGACTCTGGTTTAATTGCTCCAACCTCATAACTCCAAGCATAAGCATCAAGAGAAGGTAAAAATGAAGAAACAACTTTTCCATATGGCATCGCTAAATTTGAGCATACTGCCAATCTGAATCCTAGTTTTTTTAATTCTTCCAAAGTTGATAAGGTATCTTCATACAGTCTAATAGAGCGTAACTCTTCATCTAAATCATGCTCAAGTTCTTGCAGAAATTGGTCTGGAATATTTACTGCTAATCGCTTTGTAAGCTCTGCCAAATTCAAATTGTGGGACATAATAAATTTGGCATCATCAGGTTTTGGTTGTCGCCCATTTTCTTTTAGCCATTTCATTAATTTTCTATATGGGGAACGTCTTTCCTCTATTTTTACAAGTGTACCAAACACGTCAAAAATAATGACTGAAGGCTCAATATGGCCTGCTTTTATAAATAATTCCATATTTTTACAACCAATTAAATTGAATTTCACTTTTTGTTGAGATTACCATAAGAGGATTGCTATAAAAATTAAGGGAGATATTTGATATCTCCCTTTGATTATTTTATTCACTGAAATTTGCAAACATAATTTTAGGAAAATTTTTCATAAAGTGGCGTCTAACATGATTAAAGTCACTGAGATCATGTTGATTTTTTTCAAAATAATTCACCCAGGCTAAAGTCGCATCTTGGTCATTTAAGTTAGGATTAACATTCAGAAACAAAGCTAAATCAAATGTACGGTCAATATTAAACTCTTTGATTAGTGCAACAGCAGTTGAACGAACTTCCTCTGAAACAGAAAATTTTGGAGAAAAGTAGTTATTCATAGCTGAACTTCCTTAAAAAATTATATAATGAAATTTAGAACGGCTAATTTGTTTTTTAATAAAACAATATAACCTGCTGCAGGTTAAATTATCATGGTAAGAGTTATTTATCAAGTTTAATTAACCTGCTGTAGGTTATTTTTTTAATTTAAAGGTTGTTATGATTAGATGTAGGTTGTCAAATTTGATGGGTGAGCGAAAAATTTTAAAGTTAAGTGAGGTAGCTCAAGCGACTGGTATTAATCGTAATACGCTCACAAGTCTTTACTATGATCGTGCAGTACGAATTGAACTTTCAGTCGCTGATACCTTATGTGAATATTTTAATTGTAATATGCAAGATTTATTTGAATATACCAATGAGCCTAGAAAAAGGGATGGCGCTTAGTAAAATGTTCTCCCTTTTTTAAAACTCAATAGGATGCTTTAAATACAACTCAGGATCATTCCAAATTTCCTGAATGAATTCTTTCGCTGCAAAGTCTCGTACTATTCTTGCTCTTAACGTATCAAAACCATCCCAATAATCTAAATTCTTATTTGGGAGTCTATCCGCTAAATCATCAACCCAAGGAATATGATGTAATTTTTCTGCAATTGTTAAGGGATGAACTGTTCCAGTCAAAATAAGTTTAAACTGCTCTTCTGAAAGCAGATGACTATATACATTCACCTTAGATTTATAATATCGCAACAGTACTTTGGTCAATAAACAGAAATATAACAATGAGTTATATCCACCAACACCATTTCCGTCACTGATATGATATGAGGGGTAAAAAGTCTCAACTGCGTAATTTTCATAAATTTTAAGAATAATTAACTGCCCTGTTTCTGATAATTCGCGAATAAATTTTATTTCTTTCACTTTTGATGCAGATAAATATTCATTACTAGGGTCTGAACCTAAAAGCAGCTTTATATCTTGATCTAAATATTCATTTAAACGTATGTGCTGAATATCATAGGGAGTCTGTTTACCAAAAAGTAACCAGTTTGGATTCACTGAAGTATGTTGCGCTATTTTTTCCAATTGTCCGAAGGTGGGTTCTAATTCTGCTCTAAACCATGCTTCAGCCTCATCAGCCGTATCTTCATTTATCTCATAAGCTAATTCAGCAATTGTAAATTCATTGTAATGATCAATTTTTTTCAGTTCACTTAATACAAAATTTAAACGTTCTGCTACCACTTTTTTTCGTTCTGTAGGTGTTCTAGCTTGCAGATAATTTTCAATAACTTTAGCTGCTTCTAGATGAATATTGTTATCCATGACAAAAGAGTCATATAAACGAGACATTATTTCGGCATGAACGGAACGCTGTTTCAACTTTGCCCCTTCATCAATTTTAGCTTTTAAATCTTCTGGAATACGAAGATTGAACTGTATCTCTTTTTTTTTCATGAAGCTCACAAATAACAAAATTTTCAAATAGTATGATTGTGATGCAAAAATGGTATTGCGTATATAGTATGAAAAGCATACTATATGAAAAATAGAGCATGTAGTATGCCTTTCATACTATAAATAAATTAGGAGGTGATTCTATGCAAGCAACCAAACAACTGAATTTACGCTTACCTGAAGAATTAGTTTTTTGGATAAAAAATATGGCTAAGAAAAGACATCAGTCGATGAATTCTTATGTATTAACTGAACTTGAACGCATTAAAAAGGAATATAGAAATGACTTAAATTAATTATTTTTTTAAATTTGAGGAAAGGTCAACGATCTCAATTAATTTAGATTAAATGTACACCTAAAGGTATTTTATTAATTTTTGAAATATTAATTCATCTTTGGCAAAAAGTATAAAAGCCCATGCGGGAACATGAGCTTTTATGAATGTCTTGATTGGCGTCCAGACACTTCGATTTTGATGGATAGGGGCATTTTTGTCAATCCTATATCAAGGTCACTTTTTGCCTGTTTTTTAATAAACAGGAGGCTCAAAATGAGCACAAAACTTAAAAATGGTCAGTCACGCTACCAATCAAAAGCCAAAGTCGTGACCATTAAAAAATTTCAGTTATTGACGTTGGTTAATGCAACCCGTTGTTTAAATGATGCAGCGTTTGAAAAACATGGTGATGCTTACCTTGAATTCCCTGTAATTGTTCAGGGAGATGGTAGCCCTTCTGACGTTTTTAATCTGTATTTGCTGAAAAAACTTGAGCAAACAATACAGTATGATTTTAAAACATTTGCATCTATTGCCAATCAGTTGGTTGATTTTCAGCGTTTTTTAGAAGATGAGCAACTGGACTGTTTGAAATTCCACAAACTAAAACAGTCAAATGCGATTTTTAAATATCGCACTCGTCTTATTGACCAAGCGAATGCAGGTCTAATTTCAGCTCGCTCTGCAAGTAATCGAATTAATGCGGTAGTGAATTTTTATCGATTTCTCGTTACAGAAGACTTAGTTGATCATCAGCACTATGGCATACCGTTTAAAGATGTCTACAAATATATTGCCGTGGATAATGAGTTTGGCGCACGTAGAAAAATGGCAATTAAGTCGCATGATCTTGCGATTCATGTTCCAGCCAAAGCGCCAAATTCTGAAGCGATTGAGGATGATGGTCAATTAAGCCCTCTCAGCGTTGAATCGCAAACTGTCATATTAAAAGCACTGCAAAAATCATCACGTGTATATCAGTTGCTGTTTTATGTTGCATTGTTTACAGGTGCTCGTTTACAAACGATTTGTACTTTGCGAATCAAAAACTTAATTGGTTGTGAGCCAGACAGTCATGACTTTATCCGTCTGCCCGTTGGAGCGGGTACAGGTGTGGACACTAAATTTCAAAAGCCGATGACACTTTTGATTTCAAATTGGTTAGTACAAGACCTGAAAATTTATATCAATAGTGAGCAAGCGCGTCTGTGTAGACAGAAATCAAATTATGGCGACTCGGATGAAAACTATGTGTTTCTCACCAAGCTTGGTACACCTTTTTACACCAGCAAAGCCGAACAGCAAGAACTGACTGAGCGGATCAAAGCCTCTGACTCATTTGGGGCGAGGCTGAAACTGTATGAGGGTGAAGCGGTACGTAGTTATTTAAAAGTCGTGCTATTACCCGAAATTCGCTTGATTGATCCACAATTTAAAAGTTTTAAATTTCATGATTTACGTGCCAGTTTTGGGATGAATTTGCTGGAAAGTCAGTTACAGCATCTACCTGAAGGGCATTCTGCTATGACCGCTGTTGAGTATGTGCAAGCTCGGATGGGACATCGCAACATCAGCACGACTTTACAGTATTTGAATTATAAATCACGATTGCAATGGCGCAGTAAAATTCAGCATGAGTATGAATCAAGCTTAATGAAATACGTGATGTCTTCTGTTAATTTAGCAGGAGAATTGTCATGAATTTTAGACGCTCTCCACTTTTTGTGCATATTTCAGATATCAATAAACAAATTAATGAGCATGAGCGACTCGTCCTTGTCTGCAGAGATAAGACAGCTTCTTTTGCTTTTAAGACATTTGACATAGGAACTCTATTCTACAGTAACAGATTATCTGGCGAAGTGTTGTCAGAACAACAGTTATCTGCATCTTTTGATGAAAAAAGACGTTATTTTTTGCAGTGTTTAACGGACTATTTGTTGCAAATGAGCGGATCAGATTTGTCAAAAGGACTATTTTATTACACCAGTAAACTTTTTTTAGATTGGGTGGATAGCCAAAAGAAAAATTTTGATTTATCAAGTCAAGACAGTGTGATAGATGCGTATCGTCGTTACAGCAAATATTTAGTTGATCGCACTTTGCTTGCAGATACTGATGAAGAAAACCTAGCTGCACATACAGCAAAGCAATATCAGCGTAATGCGGCGAAGTTGATCGCATATGTATTTGACTGTCATGAAATTGATATTGTTAGTCAAGCGATGCAAGTACAGTCTCAGCGTTACGATGTTCCTGTTTTTCCAATCGCTAAAGAAGATCATCAGAAGACGTATGCAACTTTGTTGAATGTCTTTCTTGAAATTCATCGTATTGTCGTACAAGAAAATGACTTTCCTGCGCATTTTCAATCTGTAGATGAAGAAGATTTTTATTTTTACTCGGGCTTTCATCATCAAACTGAGAAACAACATATTCAGTTTGATATGCAGAATTATTTAGCCAAATATCCAGTTATTCCAGCCCTTTCCAAAATGCTGGCTGATTTTGAGTTAGGAGAAGATAGTGAGCATCGAAAACGTGTACGTGAAAATCGTAATCAAGCGATTCGTAAACTTGAAGAGCGTAATAAAGACAAGCGACATTTAGAGCGTACAAGACTTGCCTCCTATGGTCTTGCCATTGGCATGCTGTTATTTATTGCGCAAACTGGTGCAAATCTAGACACTGCTCAACAGTTACAACTTGATACGATGGAAATCCTACCAAGTACCCAAGGGCGCAGGTTTTCAGGAACAAAAAGCCGTGCAGGTGACAAAATAGTACGACCAGAATTTGGGGTGAAATTTGAGCCAGTTTTTAGGAAGATTCTGGAGCTTCGAGAGTGGTATGTGCAAGATGAAGCATGTGATTTTGTCTTTCCAATGCGCAACGAAATTCAGCAATTGGGATCTGTAAGCAACGGCAGATTACAATTAATAAAAAATTTTTTACAGCGCATTTTCCCAAAAATGGTTTGGATTATGCCGCAGCAGTGGCGTAAACATAAAAGCAGTCAAACTGTTGAGTTTAGCGCTGGTGATCTACTGCTTGAAGCTGAAGTCATGGGTCACTCTCTCGATACGGCAAGAAATAATTATGCACGTACTTCATTCGAAGATGCAGCCCAGCAAATTTCACAGTTCTTTAATGAGCTGCGAGAAGTTGCCGTCTCAAAAACTCGAACGCTTGAACGAATTTCGGTGCAAATGCTAGATGAAACTATTGATGCTCAAGCCTCACCTGTCGGTGCATGTGCCTCTATCCATCCACAGCCTGAAAAAGCTATTGGGTTTACTGAACGAGCCCCTACACCCAATTGTCAGCAATTTGAGCATTGCTTATTCTGCCAACACTATGCAGTCCACGCTGATGACGAAGATATGCGTAAGCTTTTATCACTGAAAAGCCTGCTCGGCTACGTTAAGCAAAAAGCCACGGACTTAATCAAGTGGGAACAGCAGTTTGGGGTTGTGCTACATCGAATTGACGAAGTACTCAACGAGTTATCAGATACTTATGAAAATTTACGTGATCGTATTTTTTCAATTCAAGAAGAAGTAGAAAGCGGTGATTTAGATGCCTATTGGCTCAATCATTTTGAATTGCTAATTGATTTGGGGTGGATATCATGAGTTCATTTAATTCATATCTATATTCATTGGGTATTGCTGAGCAGTTTTTACCTGATGAGTACAATCTACAGAATAATCAGCTGACTGTTCCAGGTACTTTTGTATTATCGCGAATGAAGAGTGGTGAGATATTGTCAGTTTATTCAGACAATATCTGGGATCTTTCTCCATATTTACCGAAGTGTGATTGTCGCCTGAATTTTGATAGTTGGCTTGAAAATGCCCGAGAAAATGACTTTCTTTACTGTCAAATTCGGGCAGAAATGAAAAAAATCAGTTTTGCTTTGCTTTATATAAAATCTGGTAAGTCGATTATTAAAAGTATCGAACAGCGGCATACGGTTTTACGCCAGTTTGCGGCAATTGCATATAAGAATGGCTGTACATTGCACCAGTTATTTAGCGATATTGCTTATATGTCAAAAGTAAATGATGCTTATGTTGGTGTGAGCTATCAAAAAGCCATTCACATTAAAGCATTTTTAACTGATTGTTTTGCCTTACAACAGCAATACCCATTGCTCATTCCTGCGTTTAGTACATATAAGCCAATAGAGCATTTGGCAAAGTTGGCTGCTCAACTCAGGTTGCAGTCAGGCAAAGTAGGCCCACAAACCAAAGTTGTTCCTTCACGGCTTTATATAGCCTTAATTAATGCTTTAGCAGATAAATTGAATGAATTTAATCAAAATGCATCAGCACTTCTGAAATGGTTTCAGCGCAAGCAGCAGGCTGCAAATTTTGCTTTGATGCCGACAGAATTTAAGCGTGAAAAAAATGCGGTAAGTTTTGCTGATGCTCGAGATTTACTCGGTTTAACGGCACTGTTTGAAAATAATCAGATTCAAAAACATGCCAACCTCACCCGTTATATGACGCTGATTCAAGGTATGGCCAAACTTTGGATTCATTTGTTTACAGGCATGCGTGATAATGAAGTGAATCAGCTGTCTTCTGATTGCTATCAAACTATTCAAAGTAACGAGCATCTTGTGCATGTCATTATGGGCTATACATCAAAATTACACGGTGGTGGCAACAAGTCTACGTATTGGATTACGTTTGAAGATATTCAAGTAGGCGTACATGCAGCACAAAGCATTGGTGAAATCTACGCTCTGCTCAACTCACATTATGATATGTCTAATCCTGCTGAATACCCATTATTTCCAACGCTATACTCGCAAAAGCATCGAAATAAAAATAACCGCAATATTGAGCATGAAACGGATTTTATCTCTAATTTTGAGGGTGCTCCGACTCGAACACAGTCTAATTTTAATCAGTATTTAAGCCGTATTTCTGTCTTGCTTGGAGATGGGTTGAAAATCACAGAAAGTGATATCGCCGAGCTTGAAGCTTTTGATGGTTTCCGCAATTGGCGAGAAGAAAAAGACTGCCAAGTTGGTCAATACTGGAATATTTGCACGCATCAATTTAGACGTTCGCTTGCAGTTTATGGCGCACGTTCAGGCATGATCGGACTCGGCGCTTTGTCAGTCCAATTTAAGCATCTAACAGAGTCTATGACGTTGTATTACCGTAATAATGCGGTATTTGCACCAAATATTTTAGTGAGTGACAGTCAAAAAGAGTTTATTCAAGAACTGGAATATCAGCGCTTGGTGCATTCTTATGCTCAGTTTGAAGATGGTGTAATTAATAGTGCTAGCCGTTTACTTGGTGGGGCAGGAACCTATTTGCAGCTACAAAAAGACCGCGAGCAATTACTCACAGTATTTCCAAACCGTGATGAAGCGATTAAGCGCATGAAAAAAGGGGAAATTGCTTACAAACCGAGTCTTTTGGGTGCTTGTACTAATCCTGATTCTTGCGAAAAAATTTCATTTACTGCGATTACCAGTTGTTTGAGTTGTGCCCATGCTGTGTTTGATGCAACAAGTGCTGAAAAAATGCAAAAAGCGGTTCATCGACTACAACGGCAGCGAGATATGCAAGTACAGAACAGTCTGCTATACGGGCAAATGGACAGTGAGATTTTGGCTTTAAACAAAATGATTCAAAAAATTAAAACGATTAATATTGAGGTATAAAATATGAGTGCACTTAATGATTATTACGCTGCTTTAGAGCGTTTAAAAGCCAATAAACCTGAGGTTCTGCCGAAAGGCTCTGCCATTAATAACGATACGGTTGCAATGGAGGCTGGACGTAAACGAGGCTCGATTAAAAAGAGCCGTCATGCTGCGCTTATAGAGGCGATTGAGCTGGTGGCACAAGAAGTGGGACAAATTGTTCTTTCGCCTACACAGCAGGTTGAAAAAGCTAAAAATAAGACTAAGGCGGTGAAAATGAACTATGAGCAGTTAGAAGAAGATTATGAAATATTACTAGGAAAGTGTAATTCACTGTTGATGGAGAATTTTGAGTTGAGGAAAAAATATAACAATTCAAAATTTAAAACCCTAAATATTTAGTTATTTAGGGTTAAGTTTTTCAGTGTAATTATAATCCCTTTCCATATTTATATTCCGTAATCATATTATCATCAGTAATAACTTCGGGTTGATGACTAGAAAATTCGGAAAAATCAATTCTGTCGTAAGGAACAAGAGGAGTTTGTAAAATAATATCACTTGCTAGAGAACAGTCTTGTTGATCTTTGAAAACAGGTTTTTGAGTAGAATATCTAACCAATTTACATAAATTATTGTGAATATTATTATGATCTTCTAATGCTATTGGTTGCATAGAATTTAGTACCATAAATTTATATTTATAGACATAAGGAAAAACTTTTGATGCGGTATAATAGGCATCAGCTGATTGAGTAGTATTATAGAATAAAATACCTTTTGGTTTCATATGTGATTTTACAATATTTAAAAAGTCTTGACTTAAAAGATTTGATGCATAGGCGCGCCAGTACCATGTTGTATTCATAAGTATAATATCAAATTTTTTATCTGTTTTTCTTTTAATCCATTTTCTACCATCATCAAAAATAATTTCAATGCGTTTGTCTTTTAAAATATCAGATACAATTGGATCAGTTTTAATAAGTTCGATATACGCTGGATTAATTTCAATCACTGTAATTTTTTCGATATTAGGCATCATACTTAAGACTTTTACCCAAGATCCTGTACTTAAACCAATGACTAAGATATCTTTTGCTTCAGGCTTAAGAACGGGGAGTAAATAAGCACGATCAATACCGTTCGAATTATGGAATATATCAGTATTTAATTTTCCATCATATACATTTGCACCAAAAACAATTTGATCCTCTTTTTCTTGATATACTTGAATAAAACCATGCTTATTTTCTATAATTCTCGTAGGATAGACATTATTTTGATAGCTATTCTTTGATAGTTCATAAAAAATTTTTTCAGGGATAAAAAGTAGAGATAATGAAATAGCAGGAAGGACACTTATAATTTTTTTTACTTGATTATTAGTAAAGCATAGTATGGAAATAATAAGTGTCAGTATACATACTAAAATATATACTTGTTGTGTATTTAAATAATCAAGTGCGATAAAGCTGATTAATAATGGAGCAATAGAGCTACCAAAAACATTTGAAAAATAAACATTTGAAATTTGTGATCCTGTTTTTATCTGTTGAGTTCCAATATAATGAATTAGAGGGAATGCAATACCACGGATAGCGGCGCAAATAAAAACAAAAAATCCTGCTATTATTATAAATATAGAACTTTTAGCTGAAAAAAAAGCAAGTGTGATTAAAAGGATATCTATTATTGATGCGGTTAAAAAAATATATCCAATAGATTCTAATTTTATTTTTTGAGAGTCCTTACATAATTTTTTACCAATATTTGCTCCTATTGCAATACCTATTAAAAATAGTGCCAATGTATATGAAAATGCTTGCGGGACAGACATGCCTGCAAATGAAATAATACGCATCCATATAATTTCTAATGAAAGGCTAAAAAAACCACTAAAAAAAGATAAAATATATACTAGATGATTATTTTTCATGTTTTTTCATACCATAAGTAAAATATATACCTAATGAAATTATTAAGTTTAAAGTGGCAGCGATATAAATAGTTTGTGATAGAGTGAAATAATTAAAAAAAACAAAACCTGTTGTTAATGCACCAAAAGCAGCTCCAAGTGTATTGAAAAAATATAATCTACCTATAGAGTCACCAATGTTTTTAATATGCTGATTAAAGAAACTGGTCAGTAATGGCAAAGTTGTTCCCATTAGAAATGTAGGAAATAAAAGTAAGATAAAGCTTCCTAGAACAGTAATTAATAAATTGGAATGTATAAGTATATCTTGTAAAGAAAATATAAATTTATGACTAAAAAAACCAAAACAACCAATACCTAATTCGATAAGGCAGAATATTAAGATAATATTTTGAGGATATTTGTCTGCTATTCTACCACCAAAAAATGCACCAATACCTAAGCCTGTCATAAACACAGAAATAATTATTGTAATTGATGTTAAATCGACTCCAAATCCTGTGAAAAGTAAACGTTGCCAGCATACTTGATAAATTAAAGCACTTAAACCCGAAATAAAAAATATTCCCGCAAGGTTGGAAAGCATTTTTTGCTGTGATTGATTCATTGTATTTCCTTACATATACCTTGGGGTGGTGCCTCATCAAAATTAAGTCCTCCATTGACTAAACGGGGATAATTTTTAAAGTTTTTTAATAAACTTCGATTAAGTGGATCATTTAAAATATTTAAGCTTGCAGCATCTACTAAAGTTGGAAAAATTGAAGTTTGATTAATTTTACGATTTTTATTTTTCTCTAACCAGATTATTTTTTCCGGGTTATTTTTTTGATATAAATCAGAATACCATGTAAAGGAAGCGATTTCATAATTATAAATTGTTGCATTCCCATGACCACTCTTATTACATGTATTATCAAATAAATCCTCACCATGATCTGATGAATATAATAAAAAAGACTCTTCATCTTTATTTTTTTTAAAAACTTCAATAATCTGGTTTAGAACATAATCTGTATATAAAATTGAATTATCATAACTATTAATAGATTGAGTTTTGTATTTTGGATTACGAGGGTCATATATATTTAATTCATTTAAAGATGGCTTGAAATAATTGTAATTTTCTGGATATCTGTCTGAATATTTTTGATGACTGCCAAGTGTATGAATTATTATTAATTTTTTTGATTTCTTTTTGCTCATAATATAATTTAGCTTTTCTATGATAGTAGAGTCAAATTTCCCTTTAGTACTATAATCAGCATTATTTAAAAAATTAATATTTTTAGCTTCTTTAGAGTATATGGATGTAGTGTTATCAAAAAAACCATATTGCTGTTGCATAGATAGCCAAAAAGTCTCATATCCAGCTTGATTAAATAAAGTGATAATTGATGGCTCTTTGAAATAAAAAATATCTGCGTCATTTGAATTTTTTCTTGTTATAATTATTGGGATAGAGGATCTTGTAATATTGGAAATTGATACCATGTTACTAAAATTAATAATATTTTTTTGTTTTATTAGTAGTGGGTTGGTTTTTTTAATATAATTATTTAAACTCCAATTACTTCTTCTGCTGCTTTCACCAATCACTAAAATTATATTTGTATTATTACTTTTTTTTGTATTTGTTACATTGAAATTAAAATCTTTATTTACTTTATTTTTAATAATATTTTCTTGCATTATAAGGTCATTAACTGAGATATAGAAATTTAATGGGAAAGTATTTTTTAATAATTTAAAAATAATATTTGTTTTGTAAATATCAAAATCATCCTCATATGATATATCGCTAAAATCTTTGTTTAGATAGTTTAAAAGAATCAATAAGGATAAGAAAATAAAGATTATTATCAATTTTATTGGTTTTGAAACTTTGATATCTTCATATGTTGATATTAGGTATAAGATAAAAAATAGATAAAAAATATAGCCTATAATGACTAATATTGCATAATCTCCCATATAAGAATATATTTCTTGAAAATTTGATTCTAGTAAAACCATTAATATATTTTCATCAGGGAATTTTTTAAATTGATACGTATAAAAAATATAAAAAGGATATAAAATAAAACCTATAGTTATAAAAATTTTTATATAAAAATTTTTATATAAAAAAAAAGTTAGTGAAAAAAAGAGACTTAATAAAAAAGATGTTATATCTTTTGAATAAGAAAATATTAGTAGATTGGGGATATTAAATATTAAAAAAATTATCATAGCTAATAAAAAGTTATAGGCATTAGTATGCCTATAACTTTAATAATAATTATAAAGTAGATGTTGCATTTCTGCATTCAGCTGGTACATATTTCATTTTGTCAGCAACTGTACCACATTTCCATGAAACTCCTTTAACTACTGTACTTGAACCACTTGTTTCAGTTGCAATAACAGGTTTTAGAGTTAAAACTACAGCGCCCGCTTTATCACTCGTTGTAATTGCAATTGTACCTGTTGTACATGAGCTTGAAGCAACATTTTCAGTAGCATTTACAGCATCAACGCCTAAACATAATTTAGCATCAGCTGTACTAATATTGTTGGAAATTGCATTTTCACTTACAGCTGTCTTTAAAGGAGATGCAGCAATAAGCGCTTCTGAAACTCTAGCACGAATTGTGTAATTTTGATAAGCAGGAATCGCAATCGCAGCCAAAATACCAATAATAGCGACAACAATCATAAGCTCGATGAGCGTGAAGCCCTTCTGCATTGTATTCATAACATTCTCCACAAATGTTGTTAATTTAGTTGTAAGCTTTGTAAGCTAATTTATACTTTGCACAAAGTGTGCCAATGTATGTTACCCAATTATTTCTTATGAAATCAATAGGTTGTTTAATAGATTAAAAGTCTTAAAAAATCAAAAAGTAAATTTATGTAATTAAGTGACAAAAATTGTCAATTTTTTGGATTTTGTGAGATGTAAATATGAAAGTTGCTTGTAGCAGGAAAAGCTAAATTATTAGCAGCTAAGCAAGCAGACAACTATATTACTTTAATAATGATTACTTATGTAGGGATGAAAGCAATTTGAAATTGAAAGTGCTATTCACTATGCTGAATGTTCATATATAAGCAAATAATAGAATGAAATGACTAAAAGACTTCAAAGTAACCAAATAAATATCTCGTCCAGCTGTACAATTTTTGACTATGCAATTTAATGATGAAGCGACTAGTCGTATTGCTATCCATCGTACAGAACGTTTGGTTCTTCAGCATAAAGAAGAAATACAGAAGTCAGCTTATAAAATGGGGTCTGGATTTTTTATTCGGTCTACTGCACTGAGTAAAAACCATTTTCTGATATGGACAATTTGAAAATTTTTGTCCTTTTAAATGCATGTCCATATGGACAAAGTGTATAATTAGTTAAAACGATATAGTTCAATGATTTGATTAATGTCCATATAAAGTGACTTATGGAATGTATTGAATTAATGATTGTTGTAGCAATTATCGGTATTTTGGCTGCAGTGGCGATTCCTCAATATCAAAATTATACTGTAAAAGCAAAAGTTGGTAATGCTTTAACAGCTGCTGAAACAATTAAAACTGAAGTGGCATTATGTGCACAAGAAACTGGTGATTTAGCTAACTGCGATGCTGGTACGAATGGTGTTACAGCTAATGATGCTTTTACAGCAACTAAAGAAGTTGCATCTGTATCTACTACAAATGGTGTAATTGCAATGACATTAGGGTCAGGTATTAATGCAGCAGGTGTTGATGGTTTGGTAATTACTTTCACTCCAACACAAGGTGCTACAAGTTTAACTTGGTGTCCTACAACAACAGTGACTCATGTGGCAGCTAAAGATTTGATTCTTAAGAATGGTAAATGTGCTCCAGTTGTTAATCCTGGTTAATATTACTAATATAGGTTAAATAAACTATAGTCCAAAAATAAAAAATGCATCTCATTAGAGGTGCATTTTTTATTTGTTAAATATTGCAACATTAAATCTATTATACTTAACAAGGTATTATATTTTGTCTAAAAGATTAAATTTTTTTATAGGCCATTTTCTAGTTTCATTAATTATAATTTTTTCTATAGCTATTATTGCTTTTTATGTTTGGTATCCTGATCCTTTAGGAAAAGCGGTAGGTGTTACTCATATCTTTGTAATTATGTTGGCTGTAGATGCGTTAATTGGGCCATTCTTAAGTTTTTTAGTTTATAAAGAAGGTAAAAAAACTCTAAAATTTGACCTTGTGGTAATTATTACTATTCAAATTTCTGCTTTATGTTATGGATTATTTGCTATTGAGCAAGGTCGTCCTGCATGGTTAGTATTTCATGCAGATCGTTTTGAATTAGTTCGAAAAAATAACATTATTCTAGATAGTATTGATCAGGCTCAGCCCCAATTTCAATATGTATCATGGACTAAACCAGAATTTGTTGCAGTAAAGTCGGCAACTAGTACAGAGCAACGCCAAGATGATATGTTTACAGAGGTATTAGGTGGTATTTCTCTTGCTCAACAACCTGAAAGATATGTAGAGTTGACTCAAGCTAGATCACAACTACAAAAACGTGCTTTGCCTATACAGGAGCTTGAGAAATATAACTTTCAAGACAGAGTCGAAAAAACTTTAGCTAAATATCCAGAAGCAGATGCATGGCTGCCTTTAAAAACTAATGCGGTGGATATGGTGGTTTTAATTAATAAAAAAACAGCTGAAATTATTAAAATCGTCAATCTCCGTCCTTGGAAATAAGCACTATTTTATTATTCGAGAAGCAGATTACTATTAATCTGCTTTTTGTTTATCATGTGCCAAACTTCCACCGCCTGATATTTCCATGAAATTCACGCTCGCCCTCATCGCAGCAATTTTAATCTCTCTCGCATGGCTTATGCCTATTCATTATCGGCCGTGGGTCACCTATACAGGTGAGCTGTACGCTTTTTTTGCACTATTTGCATTAGCCGCAATTTGCTTAAAAGAAAAAATAAAATTGCCTGTAGTAAGTTTGCCATTATTACTACTCGCCTGTGTGCCCCTTGTACATTTGTTGGCAGGGCAGGTGTTTTTCTTTAGCATCGCCATGATGGGCTTTATTTTCGTGTTTAGTTTTTGGCTGGCCAGTGTACTGGGTTATCACCTTTCAACAGGAAACTATAGCCGAGAAGAAACCTTTATTAATCTGAGCTATGTATTTTTGGCTTCAGGTACAGTCACAGGCATTATTGCCATTTGCCAATGGACCAATCTGGATGCAACTTTGCCAGGTATGGTAAATATTAGTGGTAATCAGCGGCCTTATGCCAACTTTGCCCAGCCGAATAATATGGCGACTTTTTTAGTCATGGCATTAATGAGCTGCCTTTACTTATATGAAAAGAAAAAAATCCAGAGCAAATGGCTATTTACCTGCGCTGCTGTGATTGTTATGGGAGTGGCTTTAAGTCAGTCACGTACTGCATGGGTTGCTGCAATCGCAATTATGTTGTATCTAGCGTTCTATCAATATAAAGGGATTATTCGCCTGAAATGGGTTTACAGCATCACTTGGTTCATCTTCTTTATTTGCTGTATTGTGGCTTTTCCATTACTCAGTCAGCTCGCTGCACAAGCAATGGACACGGACGTCGTACAAAGCAGGGATGTGGTATCTCGTGCTACCGGAGATATGTCACGACTCGCGATCTGGCAGCAAATGATTGCCGCGATTCAGGCTCAGCCATGGTTGGGCTATGGTTGGTATCAAACTAGCGCAGCGTTCGTTTCAGTCAGCGATACTGTACAAGGCCCGGTGTGGATCCGTAGTGCGCATAATTTTATTATTGATTTCCTGCTCTGGAATGGACTGATCATCGGTCTGCCTTTCTTGGCATATTTTGGTTATTTAGGCTTTCAGTTACAGCGCTGGGTGAATACGCCAGAATCTGTCATTGGAATCTTGATGATCGGGGCTTTTGTGACACATGCCATGTTTGAGTTTCCACAGCATTATGCCTATTTTCTGCTACCAGTCGGTTTTATTCTGGGTACGGTTCTGGCACAAAATCCAAAAATTAAAACAGTGGTTATGCCATCAGTCGGTATGAAATTCATTTTTGCTGTTGGGTTACTTTTATTGATTGTGATTTATCGGGATTATGATGTTGCTGTGCCAAAACTTGGGCAAAGTATTCGTTATGAAAAACAGCCGGAAAAAATCACCAATGAAAAACCAATTTATTTGCTGACCGAGTTTAATCATCGCATTGCCTGGATTCGTCTGAATCCTTATAGCAAGGCATCTGCTGATCAGATTCTGGAAGGTGAACAAATGGTCTTGAGTTATCCGACTAAATATAACCTGATCAAATATGCCAAACTTTTAGCTTTTAATGGATATGAGGCGGAAGCCAAGCATCAGCTGCAACGCTTAAAGACCATTCAGAAAACTGAAATGAGTTATGAAGAATTAACGCAGGATGTACCTCGCTAAATACAAAAAAGCCAGTAGATGCTGGCTTTTTCTTGTCTTAATTTTGAGTTTAGAGCTGACTTTGAATATAGTTTTCAATGCCAATGCTTTCGATCAGATCAATTTGTGTTGTGGTCCAGTCCAGATAGTTTTCTTCTTTCTCTAGGATTTCCTGAACCAGATCACGCGTCACATAATCCATTTGAGTTTCAGCTAATGCCACAGCTTTCTGGATGGCTTCAATATTTTCTTTAACTTTGCGCACATCACAATTCAGCACTTCTTGAGTATGCTGACCAATATACAGTTTGCCCAGATTCTGTAAATTCGGCAGACCTTCCAAAAATAAAATACGTTCAATAATTTTATCGGCATGTTTCATCTGAACAATGGATTCTTTATATTCTGCCGAGCCCAGTTTCTCAATGCCCCAGTCATTAAACATGCGCGAATGCAGGAAATACTGGTTAATGGCAGTTAAGTGGTGATACAACACCTGATTGAGCTGATTAATCACATCACGATTGCCTTTCATCGCATAACTCCATTTGGACCTGTTTTATCTTTCTAAGAAAGCGCTCTAATCCTGATAGTAAAGCAAGTCAGGGGCAAATGGCGAGTAATTTATGGAACAGCAAATGAAAATCGACATCGAATCGATCCAGACTCAGATGAGTGGCAATAAAAACCCGCCAGAGTCAAAGGCGGGGGAGGAGTAATGATCGAAGATCATTGTTTTTCATTATGCTTATAAGGAGAAATATTTTTAATTTATGCTGCAACGGCCAGTCGTGCTGCAATTTGTGAAACTTCATCACTGATGATCATACGGGCTTCTGGTGCACAGCGGCCACAGCAAGTTCCCAAGTCCAACATATCGCGGACATCACGATAACTTTCAGCGCCATTTGCAATAGCATCTTTAATGTCTTGATCTGTAATGCCACGGCATAGACAAACGTACATAGGACACAACCACAGTGATTAAATAAGATAAGTAATATTATTGATAATTGTTATCGTTTGTCAATAAAAATCATTTGAAATAGCTTTTATCATGATTGATGATTTAGATAAAAAATCACCACCTGAGCGGAAATCTAAGTACTGCCCGGATTTCCGCACAAGAGTGATTTGTGATTTAGGATGAGATATTGTGGGTAGGTATTAAGTGATTTTTATAACTTATTGATTAATGATGACAATGCCATCCATCTCAACTAAAGCATCTTTAGGCAGGCTTGCGACACCTAAAGCGGCACGTGCTGGATAGGGTTGGGCAAAATACTCACCCATAATTTGATTGACCAGTTGAAAGTGAGATAAATCGGTCAGGAAAATATTCAGTTTGGCAATATCTGCCAAAGAACCACCAGCGGCTTCACAGACTGCTTTTAAGTTATCAAACACCCGGCGAATTTGAGCTTCAATGCCTTCAACCAGTTCCATACTATAAGGATCCAGGCCAATTTGACCTGATAGATATAAGGTATCACCCACTAAAATGGCTTGCGAATAAGTACCAATCGCAGCAGGGGCATTTTCAGTATGGATTACTTGGCGGGACATTAATTTCTCCTTTTATCATCGACATACATCATATTCGATCAATTCGGCTGATCAAAGCACTATCGTTTTAAATGATCAACTCGCTTTAGAGGCTTCACTGAAAACGACGGGCTGAGCTAGACGGATAATTCGTGGGAAACCGAAATACATGCGTAAATCCCGGATAATCTGTGCAATCTGTTTACGGTTATGCACCACGATATTGACATAGGTTTTGTCATCCTGAGTACGTACCATTTCTACCCCGGAATGCGCTTTACGGCATTGGTAAATCAGGTCGGAAATCTGCTCGTCATTCATATCCAGGTCAATGCTAAGATAGGCAGTAAAGCTGATATCTTCCAGATCATCCGAGGTCCACTGTAACAGCATGATATTTTCTGGATGCTGATGCTGTTCATGCAGCAGGTTGTGACAGCGTGCACGATGCACAATTAAACCGCGACGGGTCAAATGACCCTGAATCGGATCACCCAGCACAGGATTGCAGCAATGTGCATATTTGACATCGACACCTTCCGTTCCCTGAATCAGACGGTCTGAACTGGCAATATTCTGATGCTGATCTTGGGCAAATAAATGGTTGGCCACCAGTTGCGGTAATAAATCACCGACAGCAATTTGTTCAAACAGCTGTTCCTTGCTGGAAACATGGCGCCACTCCAAGAGGTTTTTCCAGTCTGCTTCAGTCAGATCACGAATAGAACGATGGAACAGTTTCAGTGCACGATTGAGTGCCTGTTGTCCGACCAGACGTTGCTCATCTGGATCTTGATCACGCAGAATATTCTGAATAGCGCGACGGGCTTTCTGGGTATTAATAAAACTGAGCCAATCTGGGTTAGGCGTCGCAAGGACATCAGTAATAATTTCTACCACCTGACCACTGACTAGAGGTGTTGAAAGGGGCTTGGTTTCATTATTAATTTTTGCACCCACCGCATGATTGCCTAGGAATAAACTCGCGGCATAAGCAAAGTCAACCGCCGTGGCGCCTTGTGGCAATTCATGTAAATGGCCGTGCGGGGTATAGACCCAGATTTTTTCTTGGTGCAGATAGTCCAGTAATTCACTAAAAGTGGTTTTGGCACATTCACCATCGACCAGGACATTCAGATTCTGCATCGAGGCCTGAATCGCAGAGCGGCAGGCCTGCGGGGCACTTTCACCGAGTACGACGCCAAAACGTGCTGCTTTACGCATCAGTTCGGTTTGAATGGTGAGCGACAGGGTCGTCTCTTCGCCTTTCAAGCGCATCATCAAGGACTGGTTGCCTCCCGGTAATGGACGGCGGATATGATCTTCATAACTCTGGATTTTAAAGCTTTGGGTCAGAATTTCTGCCAGTCGGTCACAGTCCGCGATGCTCTGTAAAATAATCTCAAAAGCATGGCTATGCGTCAGCTCTTGCAGGTCGATATCATTTTTGACGAAGTGGCGCAGTAGCTCAATATTGTTGTTTTTCTTTTTGATCCGGCCTTGAATGGCATGCTGTTGCAGCAGTTCAGTCAAGTTCTTTTCCCATTTGGCCTGATATTCACAGCGTTTCGGCTTGGTTTCCTGTAGTGCGGTCTGAACGTTATTGTACATATCCAGATCAAGATTCTGATAGCACAAATGTTCCAGATTGTCGGCCATTTCATTCATGCCGACAATACGTGCCATTGGCACAAAAATTTCAAAGGTTTCGCGGGCAATACGCGCACGTTTGTCCGGACGTAGTGCATCCAAAGTGGTCATGTTGTGATAGCGGTCGGCCAGTTTCACAATAATGACACGTGGATCTTGTAGAGTCGCTTGCAGGATTTTCCGGAAAGAAGCCGCTTTATTATATTCTTTATCGCTGGAATGGCTCAGTTTGGTGACGCCATCGACCAGTTCTGCGACGGTAAAACCAAAAATCTTGCTAATATCATCTTTGTTAAATTCGGTATCTTCAATCACATCGTGCAGCAGGGCGGCCATTAAGGTTTCAGTGTCCAGACGCATATGCGCCAAGATACAGCTGACCGCAATCGGATGCAGAATATAAGGTTCACCACTTTTACGCACAATCCCGTCATGTGCCATATCTGCATAATCACAGGCCGCAAGCACACGTTCGACATCGCTTTCATTTAAATACGCATCGATAATGATCTCTAACTGCTGCTTGGCTTGACTGACCTGTGGGCCTGGCATAAAACACCTTTTCAACTGAATTTTTTTACAAATAAAACCTGAAAGCACTTTAGAAATGTGAATTTCCTGGCTTGATGGTTTTTTGCTGCTAGTGAGCAGAAAACCAATACAAACTTGATAGCTAACCCTTATGTTATAACCGTTCTGGCATAAATATAAAAGTCACATAACAAAAAAAGCCTAGTTTAGAACTAGGCTTTTTGAGTGACGATCTCTTATTGGAAAGAAAAACCGTCTAAGTTTAGATTATTTGCAGAAAGTGCAAGATCCAAGCTTGATGTTTGATAATCTTGATCACGTTGTTTCAAAATGTCTTTTGATACATGACCTGAAGCGATTTCACGTAAAGCAACAACAGTCGGTTTGTCATTGTCCCATTCTACAGTTGGTTCAATACCTTGACGTGCCAATTGACGCGCGCGTTTGCTTGCCACTAGTACAAGCTCAAAGCGGTTGTCTACATGGTCTAAACAATCTTCAACGGTGACGCGTGCCATAAGAATTCTCGTTTGAATAATAAATTTTAACAGACTGCACAGTATAAAAGGCTTTGTCTATAGACTCAAGTTTTAATCACTGCTCAGTCGGCGTAATCAGTTTCTGGATCAGTTTTTCATGACGGTTGGCTTGCTGACTCAGTACCAGACGATTGGCGATAATCACCGCTTCAAGATCATGCAGCGCCTTATTAAAGTCGTCATTAATAATGATATAGTCAAAGTTGCTATATTGTTGCATATCTTCTACCGCGCAGCTCAGACGATGCTCAATCACATCAACTGCGTCAGTACCACGGTTAGACAGGCGTTCACGCAAGTCGAACTGGCTTGGTGGCAAGATAAAAATTTGTTTAGATTCAGGAAAAAGTCGACGAACCTGTTGCGCACCTTGCCAGTCAATTTCCAGTAGCACATCATGACCTTTGGCCAGTTGCTCTTTGACTGTGGCTTGCGCAGTACCGTAGTAATTACCAAATACTTCGGCGTATTCGATAAAACCACCTTCATTGACCAGATTTAAAAAATCTTCTTTATTGGAGAAATGATAGTGCACGCCATCGAGTTCGCCAGGTCGTTGACCGCGTGTAGTGTGTGACACAGAAACGTGAAGATTGTTGACACGCTCAAGTAGGGCTTTAACAAGGGATGTTTTGCCTGTTCCAGACGCTGCAGAAACGACAAACAAGAGACCCGACATGATATTTTTCCTGATATGATAAAATATCTTCTCTATTTTAGAGTAGAGCGGCTTTAAACTAAATAGTTGTCAGTCGATTGTTTACATTTATTTCAATTGAACCGCTAAAAATGGTGTGAGTATTGAGGATTCTATGGAAATTGTTTTAGCCAACCCACGTGGTTTTTGTGCTGGTGTAGATCGTGCCATTGCGATCGTGAACCGTGCCCTAGAATGCTTTAACCCACCGATTTATGTGCGGCATGAAGTGGTGCATAACAAATTTGTCGTCGATGACTTACGTCAGCGTGGTGCAATTTTTGTCGATGAACTCGACGAAGTTCCTGACGATAATATCGTGATTTTTAGCGCACATGGTGTTTCTAAAGCCGTACAACAAGAAGCCGAACGTCGTGGTCTGAAGGTTTTTGATGCGACTTGTCCCTTAGTGACTAAGGTGCACATTGAGGTGACCAAATATGCCCGTGAAGGTGTAGAGGCCATCTTAATTGGTCATGAAGGTCACCCTGAAGTCGAAGGTACGATGGGGCAATATGATAAAAAAAATGGTGGTGAGATTTATCTGGTTGAAGATGAAGAAGATGTCGCCGCTTTAACGGTACGCAATCCTGAAAAAGTGGCTTTTGTCACGCAAACAACTTTATCAATTGACGATACAGCGAAAGTGATTGATGCCCTTCGCCAGAAATTCCCGCTGATTCAGGGACCACGTAAAGATGATATTTGTTACGCCACACAAAACCGTCAGGATGCAGTGCGTGATCTGGCTGAACGCTGTGATGTGGTTCTGGTAGTAGGTTCTCCAAACTCTTCAAATTCAAACCGCTTACGTGAGCTGGCTGAACGTATGGGTAAAGCGGCTTACCTGGTCGATAATGCCGATGAACTCAAGCAGGAATGGTTTGCAGAAAATGCCCAGATTGGGGTAACAGCAGGCGCATCTGCACCTGAAATACTGATTAAACAGGTCATTCAGCGTTTACAGGATTGGGGTGCACAAGCGCCTAAAGAGCTGGATGGGCGGGAAGAGAATATTACCTTTAGCCTACCCAAAGAGTTACGTATTCCTGTAACACAGGCTTAGAGTGTTAACTGTTTAACATTCTGTTTCTTATTTAAAAATAAGCAGATAACTGGGAAATGACAGTTATCTGTTTTTTTATGCCTTTTATCTGCTCTGTGTGGGTTTTGTAACTTTAATGCGTATTATTTTAACTGGGCCAAAGTTTTGCCTGGGGGAGAGTATGCAGGAAAATAAAGGATTCACTTTAATTGAGCTAATGGTGACGATTGCTGTGGTGGCGATTATTGCTGGAATGGCTGCTCCTTCAATGTCTAGCATGATTCGTAAAAACCAATTACATAGCGATGCAAGAGCTATTGTTGAATTGGCCACAATGGCACGTTCAGAAGCTGTATTTACTAAGAAAGAACAGAAGTTGGCACTAGACGCCTCGGTAACAGACGGCAAGTTCAAGTGGCTGCCAGAGCAACATACCAGTTGGGCAACCAAACCAGTCAATAGCCTGACCTACAATATGTTTGGCTTTTTAGTTTCAGCGAATGATCGTGAGTGTTTTATTTTGCAGCATCAAAAAGATAGTTCAAAAAAAGCGGTCATCGAGTTTTTTAAAAACGGTTCGATTCGATATGAACGCTCAAATAGCACATGCCCAAATTAATAGGATGAGGCTAGAACAATGATAAGAAATCAACGTGGTGTTGGCTTGGTCGAGGTTTTAGTGGCATTGGTGCTGCTTGGAATTGCAGTGCTAGGCTTTACTGCTTTGCAAATTCGGGCAGTTTCTGCCAGTGCCGATGCAGGTCAAAATATTCAAGCCATGAATATTGCACGAGATTTATCTGAACGTATCCGTATGAATCGTGCTGGATTAGATGAATATAAGGCAACTGCAACAGTGACAGATTGTGCTGCAAATTTTTGTACCAGTGATCAAATGGCAGCCTATGACTTTAAACAAGTTCAGTTGCGTGCAGAAAATTTAGGCATGTCTATTGCTGTGAACGACTGCCAAGGTTCGACCCTGAAAAGAAAATGTGTATATGTGGCTTGGGATACAACCACTGCAACAAATGGAAGTGGGGGTAATCACTGTACTAATGGCACAGCGTATAACCCAAACGCACAATGCATAATTATGGAGGCTTATAACTATGACTAAGCTTCAGAAAGGTTTCACTTTACTTGAGCTGATGATTGGCTTGGCAATTGGTTTGTTGGTGGTCAGTGCAGCAACTGCTATTTTTCTCAGCGCACAACGATCTTTAGGATTTCAATTGGGTATGGGTGATGTGCAGCAAAACTCAAATTTTGGCTTGGCAATGCTGACTCATGATTTACGACACGCCAATCTAAACACACCGTCTAACCAAAAAGTTAATAATAAGATGGTGGGTTCTGGCGTAATTTTTGCCCAAGAAAACTATCCATCCAGTTTGCATGCAAATTTGACCAATATTGCGTATAGCACACAAAATTTTGCCGATGATGCAACGGCAGGTAAAAGTGATCAAATTGTGATTCAGTTTGTGCCACAGTATCAAATTGAAGAAGCATCAGATGTTGACCCAAATGATGCTACCAAGAAAATCAATGAAAGATTATTAAGCAATACAGATATGTATGATTGCGAAGGCAATAGAATTGGATTTACAACCGCCAAAGCCAATGAAGACACCCAAGCAATCCGCCCAACCATGGTACAGCGTTACTTTATAGCAAAGTTACCAAATTCACAGCAGGGCAGTGATGGTTTGGATCGTTACGGGCTGTACTGTGATGCGGGGCATTATAATGCAGGCGATAGCAGTATTACGGGCTTAAATAATAACGCACAATTACTCATGCAAAATATTGATGCGTTTAAGGTGCTTTTGGGTGTGAAAAATCCACAAAATAATCAATTGCGTTATCTCACAATGGATGAGTATACCGATTTGATGTCATCTATTACTGAGGAAAAAAATTATCTACAAGTGATTTCCTTGCAGGTGTCTGTAGTAGCGCGATCTGCGACCAATATTGGGGCTGATGCTGGTTTAAATAATCAAACTATTACCCTCCCAGGTACCACTACTGCAGTGGTGTTCGATGGTGATGCGAATTTGAATAAAAAATACATACGTCAACTGGTCACTCAAGTGGTTGGTTTGCGTAATACATTGGGAGCATCGTAATGAATCAGCAAAAAGGTGCGACCTTAATTGTGGTCTTGGTTATTCTGATTTTAATTACCTTGGTGGGCACATTGGCCGTTCGTTCGGGCATTCTAGGTTTAAGGCTGGCAACAAATAGTCAGGTGCAAGCGCTACTTTTAGAAAATAGCAATGCGGCATTATTTAATTTGGAAAACCCGAACCAAGTTGAGCGCCAATTAGCCCAAGATGGTATGTATAGCTATTTTAACTCCGCTGCTAATGCAGAAGATGAGTTGGTGTTTTGCTACCGTGCATCGCAAAGTACATTTTTTTCTATGAGTCAAGCTAGTGCAATTTCCCGAACAGGTTCAAAAACCAAAATTGGGGTAACAGGTTATTGTAAAGCCAATCAGTTTGCGACAGGGCGTTCAGCGGTATTGGCGCAAGTCTATTTAAAGAAAAATATAGACAATGTGGTGCCATTTGCACACGTAGCTCAAAACACCAGTATTGGCTCAAGCAGCTTACCTGTGGTGTCGAACAGTATTAGCGTCACCGTGATTTCAGTCTTGCCAAGTTTTTCTAGCGCAACCAAAAGTGAAATTGAAGCGTGTTTTAGAGAGCGTGCGGCAAATGTATCACGCTGTTTTGAAGGTTTAAATATTCCCTATAACACACAACGTGCTGACTATGTGGTGGGTGGCCAGCCAAAGCTTGTGTCGCAGTTGAACAGCATCAGTGAGGATTAACAAATGAAACAGTTTAATAAAAAAGTTCTTTCTGCCACTGTGTCAATGATGATGACATGGGCAGTGTGCGGAAGTATTCAAACTTCGGTTGCCAGTGATATTGAGATTTATAAGGATGCAACCAAGGGTAAAACCAATATTCTTTTAATGTTGGATACCTCTGGGAGTATGGGAATTAGTTCATTGGTATTGCCAAAAAACAATGCCTATGGCAGTCCAGGTGATGTGACTGAGCCATTATGTGGGCGAGCTACTGTACCTGAATATTATAAAGACGGCTCTTCAACTGCTAATATCTATCAGTGGCACTATAATTTAAAAGACCCTGCCACAAACAAAACAGCAATCAAAAAGACTGTGAATATTGGTGGAACTTCAGTTGATTATTATATGCGTGGCTGCGGCAAGCAAATTAAAGGTCAATGGGTACAAGAATATGATCGACTCTCTCGTTTAAAAGATGCAATTTTACCATTACTAGCGAGTGATGAGTTGGGTCCCAATGTTGTGATGGGGTTGGGGCAATTCTCATCTAAAACAGAGCTAACCATTGGTACTGCGACCAACCGCTTAACCGATGGTCACTCAGGGCGTATATTGGTGCCCAATGCACCGTTAGACACTGCGCAACGGATTAGAATTGCTCGAGAAATCGCCAACATTAAATCACTCGATACTACGACAAATGAAGATGGGACATCTAATCCTGATTTAAAGTTATCTAGTAATAATTATCCAAATGTTACCAAAGCTGCAAGTGGTACCCCAACCGTACATGCGTATGCAGAAGCAGGTGCGTATATGATGGGAACCACCACAGGTGGCACGGGTACAAATAGTGGGCAGGTCAATACCATTTACGATGGTTATATGGCCATGCAGAATGGCTCAGCCCAAGCTTATTTTATTTGTGTAGAGGTCGGGACTACAACCACGGATGCTTTGGGGGCAACAGTACAGCAATGTATCAATAATTGGCCTTGGTATGATGGGAATAATAGAACAGTTACTACAGGAACGATAAGTGGTGGTGTATTTAAACCCGACTCTACAAGCCCTACAGGTTGGAGACAAATTACGAGTCAGGCGGCTTTCAAAAATGAAGTAGGTTCAATGGACTCTGCATGGGAAGTGTTTTCTAAGATGCCCGAAGGCTGGCGCTATGGCGGTTGGATGAAAGTCAATAATGAGCCGATGGATATTGAGCCGATTGTAGGTACAGTATGGGGGGGGTATGAAGGTGGTACCATTGGGATTGTGTCATATCGTACCAGTCCTTTTTCGATTCGATCTACGACCACTCTAGGTACTGGTAGATGTACACAAACCCAATCAGCCACGGTTCGTCCTCATCGTCTTTGGGGCAATGGTAATTTTAGGGATTGGCAAAGCTGTCCTTCAGGTTCTAGTCCACTCAGTAGTTGGGCATCACTATGTGGACGAACAACAGGTGGCCCTTGGACTAGAAATGCAACAGCAAACGAAGTCGCTGCTGGACGATGTTTAGCCCCTGCTGATGGCAGTATTGATCCCTTACCTGGTGCTAGAAATCCACAAGGCGGTTTGCATACAGAAAATTATAATATGACACGTACAACTTACACTGCTCTTACTCCAACCGTCATCACACCTATAGATAATAATGGGGGTTTTGTTTATTCTGTTGATGAAGCAAAAAATGGTAGTAATTATAAAGCTGGAGGGACGACCAATAGCTGTGATGGCAATGGGATTTATTTCTTAACTGACGGTGCGCCAAACTCGACTAAAGACACTATGGCACGCACGATTATGAATCATTCCTTAGCCAATGGTGCTTATGCTTTTTCAGGCAGACCTGATATTAATAGTAGTGATGTACTAAAGCCTGTACCGCTAAAATCTAATCTATTTGCGGGTGAAGCAGGTGGTTGGGAATATATAGGTGCCTACGCGAAAAAATTGCGTAATCGTACGTTATTATCCAACACTCAAAAGAACCCTGCAGATATGAGTATCAAAACAGCGGTAGTTGGTTTTGGTTCATCGTTTGCAGGTATTAATAAAAATGCAAATGGTACTTATGATTGTGACAGTGCACCAAATCAAGATGCAAAAAATGCCTGTTTGTGGGGTAGTGCAGAATATGGTGATGGTGGATTCTATTATGCTGAAAACTCAGAAGATATTAAAAACAGTATTCTTGATTTTGTAGACAAAGCTGGGGCAGACTTTGAACCTATTGCAACAGGTAGTCCAACTATTCCAGTAGACAGCTTAAATCCAGTTCAGTTGCAGCCATACGGATATTATGCAGCTTTTGAGCCAAAACCTCAGGAGAATACCCAGCTTTGGGCGGGGAATTTAAATAAATACAATTTAAGAAATGGTGAGTTGGTCGACAAAAACTTACAGCGCTTAATTTTAAGTACGGGTGCGCTCAATAAAGATGCCGTAGGTTTATGGACCAATGGTGTTAAAGGTCAATTACCACTGGGCACTTTAGTTGCCGCAAATGGCGAGCAAAATTCAAAACGTAAAGTATTCACCAATCGAGTGATTAAAGCGGATAAAACCGCTGTTTCAGGTGATCGATTGGCACAAGTGAGTTTATTGAGTTTATTTGCAGAGAATAATGAAATTGCAAAATTCAAGTATGATGCCGATAAAAACTATTGGTTAAATTTCCTAGGTTATGATGTAGGTATTACAGAGAACATTGCGAGTTTAGCTGATTTAACCAGTAAAGAAGAGTACCGAGAGCTTGGAAGTGTGATGCACTCTACGCCAGTCATGCTGACCCAAGAAGGAAAAATTACGGTTGTAGATGGTAAGTTAACTACAACGGGTCGTAAAGATTACCTGATGTTTGGTTCTACGCAAGGTGCGTTGCATGTGGTAGATGACGAAGGCAAGGAAGTATTTGCTTTTGTACCGCATGAAATGATGGAAAAACAAAAAAATGCATTTATAGATAGTGGCAAATATACAGGTTTGGGTAAAAACAATTTGTTCTATGGTGTAGACGGTCCTTGGGTTGCACACACCCAATATGTTTCAAAAAGTGATGGAACATTAACGGTGAAAGATTCTGGGCGTAAAGCGAGCGATGAAGAAAATGCGCAGAACCTGATTGGTATGCAGTGGGTGTATGGCGGTTTGCGCATGGGTGGAAAAAGTTACTATGCGCTGGACTTAACTGACATTGAAAAGCCTGAATTGAAATTCCATATCAATCCAGATGCAGATAATGCTTCTGCTGCACTCAAGCAAATGGGGCAAAGTTGGTCAAAACCGACTCTCGCTTATGTGAATTGGGGCGATACGCGCAAGCTGGTAATGTTTGTAGGTGGTGGTTACGACCCAGTTTATGAAACTCCTAATGAAAACCCAAGCTCGACCAAAGGGAATGGTGTGTATATGTTTGATGCACACAATGGCGATTTACTCTGGTGGGCGAGTGATAGTGAAAAAACAGGTGCTAGCCGATTTACTCAGAACAATGAGCTAAAATACAGTGTTGTTTCGCAAATTAATGCGATTGACCGTGATGGAGATGGTTTAACAGATCATATCTATTTTGGTGACTTGGGTGGGCAGGCATTCCGTGTTGACTTTAATAATCGAGCAACAGATACAGCAAACTTTGCAACTCGTGCTGTTCTTTTGTTTACAGAGCATCAGGGTTCTGGTCTGAGTCCTCGTTTCTATGAAATGCCAAGTGTGTCTATTCATCAAGATGATGGGAGCTACTTTGCTGCAGTTGCCTTTAGTTCAGGTAACCGTAGCTCGCCATTAGCTGGTTTAAACTCCACAGTAAGTGCTAATGATGCCGTATTTGTAGTGTATGACAATGATGTAGCACGTCAGGACTTGTATAAATCAGGCATCACACTATATACCGAAAATGAAAGCTTAACCCAACTTAACTTTGATAGTGGTGTAGCACGTCGTGGGCAAAATAATATATACAATGGTGGTTGGAAAGCTTATTTTGATAGTGCAAAAGCAGGCCGTTATAAAGGTATGAATGACCTGTATGCTTTAGATGGTATGCTCTATGTCAATGTTTATGACCGAGATGGTACTGGTATTGGTGGTAACTGTGGTGCAGGTGTAGCGGGTGACTCCTATCTGTATCAATATTGTTTACCTACAGGGAAATGTAATTTCTATTCAGGCACTGGAAACAAACCAGATCGGGTAAAACTTGGTGCAGGTATTTTGGGTACAGGTTTGGGTCAGGGTTATGGAAATAATGCAAATACAGTGAGTTTAGTGGTGAATCGTGATCAGCCATCTGCACTGGATTGTAGCTTACCTGCCAATAAAAACTTACCTCAATGCCAGTTGTTTAATACACAGGTAAAACTCAAGCAAATGCGCTGGTATGAGTCGCGTTAAGGGGGGAGTATGCAATTCAAGAAAGGCTTTACCCTAATTGAGCTGATGATTGTGGTCGTTGTGATCGCAATCATTGCAGCCATCGCGATTCCGAGTTATGCCGCATATATTCAGCGTAAAGATCTTGCTTTAGCAAAGCAGGAAGCATTGCGAATAGCGACAGAGCTAGAAAAATTCAAAGCTAAAAACTTCAGCTATAAAGGTTTTGATGCAACCTACTTATATACAGGTTATGCACCATCCACAGGCACTTTAGCAATTCCTGTAGATGGTTCAGATACTAAATTCACCCTTACTTTATTGGATTTAGCCACCAAGAAGCCTTTGTCTATACAAAGAGGCGCAGATGGTAATGAAACCGCAGATTCAAGTTCTGTACGTGGTTTAAACTGGGTGATACGGGTTGAACGTGCTAAAACAGGTACAACCTTAAAACAACCACGTAATTACGATTTATTGTTGACTAGTGAAGGTGTACGTTGTCAAACTCGGACTCCAGATATGGTTTCAACATATACTTGTGGGACTACAAATAATGAAAACTGGTAATCAAGAGCGCGGATTTACACTGATTGAACTCATGATTGTGGTAGCTGTTATTGCTATTTTGGCTGCCATTGCGATGCCATCCTATACCAGTTATAAAGTCCGTGCCAATCGTGTAGAGGTTCAAACGGAGCTGATGCAACTAGCGCAGCGTTTGCAAAGTTATAAGGCGATGAATCATAGTTATCGAAATGCAACATTGGCGAGTATTGGAGGAAGTAGTACATTTCCAAGCCATCAAGCTTTATACAATATTAATTTAGCAATTGATGCATCTAATCAAGCATATACCTTGTCAGCTTTGCCTATTTCAACAGCTGCACAAAAAGGGAATGGTGCCTTAAGTTTAGATCAGACAGGCCGCCAATGCTGGTTTAAAGGAAAAGATTCTCCTGTGCTAACAGATACTTGTTCTGCTTGGTCCGATAAATAAATTCAAAACTGCGGATAAATACGTTTTGATCTTTTATTCAGGGCAAACTTCGCGTAAAATACTGCCCTCTATGAAAGGGGTTTGAAATGTATCGATGGTCGGTGCAGGGATAATCCGTAAAAACTATAAGGTTCTATCATGGTTGTTATTCGTCTTGCACGCGGTGGTGCTAAAAAACGTCCGTTCTATCAAATCATTGTGACTGATAGCCGTAATGCACGTGACGGTCGTTTCATCGAACGTATCGGTTTCTTCAACCCTACAGCTCAAGGTAAAGCAGAGAAACTTCGTTTAGATGCTGAACGTTTTGCTCACTGGGTTTCTCAAGGTGCTCAACCTTCTGATCGTGTTGCTTCTTTAGCTGCTCAAGCTAAAAAAGCTGCAGTTGCTGCATAATTTTTCTATAAATTAGGTAGTAGCTTGCCCATGACACCAACACAGAATGTTCCCGAAGATCGTATTCAGATTGGACAGTTGCGTTCAGCATATGGATTAAATGGGTGGCTCTGGGTCTATTCCAATACAGAACCTATGAGCAACATATTTGACTATCTGCCTTGGTACATTGAGACCAAAGCAGGTTGGCAAATTGTCGATGTAAAACGTTGGAAACCACATGGTAAAGGACTGGTTGTTTCGCTGAAAGGTGTGAGTGATCGCACTGGCGCAGACGAACTGGTTGGCTCCAATGTCTGGATCTCTAAATCGCAACTGCCTCAAGCAGGCGTAGATGAGTACTATTGGTCTGATTTAAAAGGTCTAACTGTGTTAGGTCTGGACGATGAAGAGCAAGAAGTCAATCTCGGTCAAATTTTTGAGCTGTTTGAGACAGGTGCTAACGATGTGATGGTGGTTCGCGCAACTGCCGACAGCATCGATGGCGAAGAGCGAATGATCCCATGGCATAAAGATGTGGTGCAACGCGTTGATCTTGAAGCTGGTCGTATCTACGTCAATTGGGGCGTAGACTACTAAGAATTTTTCGGAAATACGGGAGTCTGCGATGTTTTTTGCAGTCATTACGCTTTTTCCTGAAATGTTTGAAGCGATTACAGCCTATGGGATTAGCGGGCGCGCAGCAAAACGTGAGTTGATGCAAATTCATTACATCAATCCTCGCGATTATGCGACGGGCAACTATAAACGCGTGGATGAACGTCCATTCGGTGGTGGTCCGGGTATGGTGATGATGGCTGAGCCTCTGGCAAAAGCAATCCAGCATGCCAAAGAGCTTGCAAGGCAAGCGGGTGCAGTTCAGGTTCCTGTGGTGTATATGTCACCGCAAGGAAAAACCTTAAACGAAACTGCGGTACAGGATTTTGTCAAATATGACGGAATCATCGTACTGTGCGGACGTTATGAAGGCGTCGATGAACGTTTGATCCAGCAATACGTTGATCAGGAATGGTCAATTGGAGATTACGTCTTGTCGGGTGGTGAACTGCCTGCGATGGTTTTATTGGACAGTATTATCCGGAGACTTCCGGGTGCCATGTCTGATGAACAGTCACACGTGCAAGACTCATTTGTGGATGGTCTGCTAGATTGCCCACAATATACCAAGCCAGATCATTTTGAAGGTTTGGATGTGCCTGAGGTGTTAAAGTCCGGGCATCATGCCAATATTGAAAAATGGCGGTTTTTGCAGCGATATCAGCGTACACTTGAACGCCGCCCAGAGTTGGTGGAAAAAGTCGAGCTGACCAAGCTGCAAAAAAAATGGCTGAAAGATTTGTAAGATATTGATGAGTAATCATTTCTGTCTTCAAGCCAGTACTTAAAATGATTTAAGTATTCTTTAATAGGCTCTTTATGGTTGAGATGGTCAACCATAAAGGGAAAGATAATCGGGTGTATGCGCTTTAGCCTCTATACCCAGCGATGATCAGACCTCTTCTGACTCGCACATATTGGAGATACCCCATGAGCGGTAAGCATCCTTTAGTTCAAGTAATTGAAAACGCACAATTGAAACAAAACATCCCTGCTTTTGCACCAGGTGATACAGTTATTGTTCAAGTTAAAGTAAAAGAAGGCGACCGTGAGCGTTTACAGGCGTTCGAAGGCGTTGTAATTGCTAAGAAAAACCGTGGTTTGAACTCTGCGTTCACAGTACGTAAAATTTCTAGCGGTGTTGGTGTTGAGCGTGTATTCCAAACTCACTCTCCAATCGTTGCTGGTATCGAAGTGAAACGTCGTGGTGACGTTCGTCGTGCTAAACTTTACTACCTACGTGAATTGTCTGGTAAAGCTGCACGTATTCGTGAAAAATTACCAGCTCGTAAAACTAAAGCTTAATTTTAAGCTTTATACGAGTAAAAAAATGCGCCTTTGGGCGCATTTTTTATACCTAATTTTTATGTAGATTTATTCGAAATGTTCCTGAAAAGGCAAGATCATAGCATCAAAAATATCCAAGAAAATTTTATGAATAAACATCAGGAATAATACAAAATATCCCCAAGACGGGAATCCTGCATTAAAAAGTTGAATGCAAATAAAACATTGTGTGATAGCCAGTAAAATACTGATCCATACATTTGCGATAATATGTCGATGACAAGAGGGGCAATAATAAGGCTCATATTTTTTAAATTGAAAAGGATTAATGACTTTTCGTTTGCAGCAGGGGGCAGGTTCTTTTAAATTTGTTTTTGATTTCTATAGAACGTATCTGCATTTATTTTATTTCACACTTATTTTTTTATATTTGATGAATATTTTATATGCAGTTTAATCATGATTAGCAAGTAAATTTTAAGAAAAAAATTAGCGAAAAATAAGATAGAAAAGCCTCTGGATGAATAGAGGCTTGGGTGGTTTTATAAACCTTGCAGTTTTAAACGGTTGGCATGCTGACGATAGGCAGCAACTGGATCAGGCGCAAAGGTACCTTTAATGCCAAACAACAAGTTGATTTCATCCAGATGATTCCACGGGTAATCATCACGAATCGTTTTACCAAATTTGGCACTACATACCGAGACGATTCCATCATTTGCGCCAGCCTTACTCGCAGAAAGCAGATCCAAGGCTTTCATGGCGGCATCGCTGACATCTAGGGGATTGGTCACGGGTTGATTGCCCGTCATTGAATACAGTGCAATGCCTTGGTCTGTATATTTGCCTTCACCACATGGGCTCAGCGAAAGCCCGAGTTTAAAGCGTTGGTTAAATTCGGCTGTGCCTTCAATCGACGTGCTGTGTCCTGCTGCCAGAGCATTATGTGGGAAAGCTTGACTGTCTAAGCCTTGTGCCCACATGATGACGTTGCCAAAACTGCTGATCAGGGTATTGAGCAGTTCAGATGTTCCGGTTTGATTAGCAAGTCGCATGACATCAGAGGCGACAATGGTGCCTTGGTTGGCACCCCCCACAGTCATCACGGAGGCTACATGTTGCGGTATCACCCCGGCTGCATAACGCACGCTATGCGCACCATGACTATGACCAATTAAATTCAGTTTTTTGGCGCCGGTGATTGCCATGACTTCTTTCAGTTGCTCCACATATTGTTCACCTCTGATTTCGCTGGAATTGAAAGGTGAGATGCGGGTGGCAAAGGCAGTTGAACCGTTACGGGCTAAATCTGGCAAAATTTGATACCAATAATCCATGCCTAAGGCATCAAAACCAATTCGATTAAAGCCGACCATGCCATGTGCAAATACAATCGGGTATTGTGTTTTTGCATAATTGGACACGACAAATCTGGATTCTGCTTGCTGCAAATTGGAAGCCTTCACATATTGGCCCGCAAATAACACGCAGCATAAGGTTATAAAATGCGTTCTAATTTTCATAAAGTTCCATTTTGGCGGTTTAAAAATTAGAAAATCCCTGTGCATTAGGATGACAGGGATGAGATTGAATTACAGGCCTTGCAATTTGAGCCGGTTGGCATGCTGGCGATAAACATCGACTGGGTCTGGAGCAAAGATATTTTTTAATCCGAGGAACTGGTTCACTTCATCCAGATGGTTCCAGTTGTAGTTATCCCGAATGGTTTTACCGAATTTGGCACTACAGCGGGAGACCAGACCATCATTTTCCTTGCCGCCATCAATGAGTAGAGCTGTAACTGTCAAGGCTGAATCAGGATCGAGCGGATTGGTGACTTGACCTATACCGGTAAATGAATAATGACGAATATCACCGTCTTTTTCCTTACCTTCACCGCAGGCGGTGGTTGGCATACCGAGCGGATATTTCTGGTTGAATTGAGCGGATCCTGCCAGGGTCAGGCTGCTACCACCGGCCAGAGAATCATGCGGGAAACTGTTCGGATCCAACCCTTGTGCCCAGGTGATGGCCTTAGACACCAGGTTGATACCACCGACTAAAGGCCCTTGTATCGGTGTACCTTCTGCTTGCAGGATCAGGTCTCCAACCGGGGAGCCCTTATGCGGAGCACCGACAGAAGTCAGGGAAGCGACTATTCCATTCCCTGCACCTGCGACATAACGAATGGTCGGGCCGCCATGGGAATGACCGATCAGATTGACTTTCTTTGCACCGGTAATGGCCAGAATTTCATTTACCTGCTCTAAAAGTTGCTCACCCCGAATTTCCGATGAGTTAAAAGGCGAGACACGTGTTGCCCAGACATTACCGCCATTACGCGCCAGATCCGGTAAAATCTGATACCAGTAATCCAGTCCAAACTGGTCAGTACCGATCCGGATGAAACCCGCCATACCATGTGCAAAGACAATCGGATATTGGGTCTTGGCATATTGTGAACTAGCTTTTGCTGTGACCTGACTGGCCTGGGTGGATGCCTGGGTGCTGAGACATGTACCCGCCAGCAGCAGGCCGGTGATTAATATTCCGAATTTCATTATATTTTCCTCACTTTTGTTGTTTTAACGGGATGATCCTCATCCAGTTGCCTAAAGTTCCCCTATGTAGCAGGGACTCAGTTTCCTAAGTTTTTTTAATTAATAAAGATGATCTATTCATAAAATAAGTGATTTATAAGCCTTGCAGCTTGAGCCGGTTGGCATGTTGGCGATACAGTGCGACCGGATCCTGCGCGAAAGGACCCAAAATGCCAAAAAACTGGTTTACTTCATCAAAGTGGTTATGGGCATAGTCCTGACGGATGATTTGGCCATAGCGTCCGCTATACAGCGGTAGAGCACCATCATTGGCTTCTCCTTTCAGGAAACTGCTACCTAAAGTCACGACTGTAGACTCTATCGCATCCAAGGAATTGGTTGCCTGCCGGTTGCCCATCCAGGAATAGTGGTAAATTCCATTGGATGTAAGTTTGCTGCCTTGGGTCTGACAGTTTTGGGGAATGGCAGAGGAGCCATATTTCACATTGAAGGCCTGAATCGCCTCTGGATTCGTGGCTTGCAGTGCCTCGATAATACTGACCGGATACTGGTTAGCTGTAACCAGATTCATGCTATGGCCCAAAATTGTACCAATGGCATGGATAAAGGGTTCAAGCAGTGGCGTCTGGCTGGCATTGACAAAAACCGGGGTGCCTTGCATCGCCCCGGCAATGGCGGTTAAAGAGGCGGCTTTATGCGGTGCAACGCCCTCGATATATTGAATTGTTGGGCCACCTTGGCTATGCCCAATCAGATTGACTTTCTTCTGGCCCGTCAGTGCCAGTATTTCATCAATTTGCATCAAGAGCTGTTCACCGCGCAGTTCATTGGACGCAACAGCAGACAATTCGGCAGAAAACACCCGTGCACCATGCCGGCTCAGGTCTTGGGGAATCTGATACCAATAATCCAAACCGATGCGATCCGTTCCAATCCGGTTAAAACCAAGACCAAAACCATGAACAAAGACCATCGGATATTTTGTCTTGGCATAACTCGAGAGGACAAAATTGCTTTTATATTCCTGTAATGCCGAGGCTTGCACAGGGCCAGTCAAGATGGAAACCAGCAGTAAAAGGTTCAAGTGATAGATTATTTTTTTCATTGCAGCTTCCCGGTCACTGATAGATCAAATGAAAAGAACCAGAAAAAAGCCTATATTTCAGCTGAAATATAGGCACCCTGGCGTTATAAACCTTCTAATTTGAGTCGGTTGGCATGCTGGCGATAGAGGGCGACCGGATCGGGTGCAAACACGCCTTTCAGACCAAACATCATATTGGCCAGGTCAGTATGATTGAGTTTGTACTGGTCATGAATGACCTTGCCCATGAAAGCGCTACAACGTGATACCATGCCATCATTGTCTTTACTGCCATAAGATAAAGGGCCGAGCTGCATCAGGATCGTATCAATATCCAGGGCATTGGTGGCTTGGGCCACACCCGTCCATGAATAATAATGAATACCTTTACTGTCTTTCTGTTTTAAATTTTTATTGCAGTTTTCTGTGGACGCCAACACGCCATCTTTGACTACCTGTTGTGCCACTGTGGCATTAAAAGTATTTGAGCCGGTCTGGGTCAGGGATTTCATGGAAGCATCAAAATCAATTTCCAGTTCAGGCTTAAACTGACCCAGTGCAATCAATGGACCAATAATATAATCACCTAAAATGTTAAAGGCGGTACGCGTCAGGCTATTGTTCTGAATATCATCTGCCACTTTGGAGCCATGGTAGGTTCCTGCAACGCCAGTAATAGAGGCGATATACTGCGGCTGGGTCGCTGCAACATACAGCACTGTTGGTCCGCCATGAGAGTGACCAATCAAATTCAGTTTTTTCTTGCCGGTAATTGCCACAACCTCTTCAACCTGATGAATTAGTTGTTCACCGCGATGCGCCGTTGTATTTGCTGGAGACAATTGTACCGCAAAGACGGTTGAGCCATTACGTGCCATATCTGGCAGAATCTGATACCAGTAATCCAGCCCGATACTATCGGTGCCAATGCGTGACCAGCCTAGCCAGCCATGCACCATCAAGATCGGATATTTGGTCTTGGCATAGTCAGACCGGCTCTTTTCGATGACTTGTGTTGCACTCGCTGCAGCCTGAGTCTGTGCAGAAAAACTGAATCCCAGAGTAGTCGCTAAAGCCACAGTCAGTAACTGGGCTGTCTTGCTGAAAGTATGCATAGCTGTCCCTTTTTTAATTTTATCGTTATTCAAGCAATCATTGCTTTTTGTAGAGTGTTGTAAGCCACAAATCAGACGATGGAAATACAGTTTCGGCCTTCAGTGGCTGAGCAATTTTTCTTTTGAAGAAGCTGTATTTTTTCACTTCAGAGGTCTAAAACCATGTCATTTGGGGACATGCAGGACAGGAGGAATTTACATTGTAAGTATATGTTTTATTGACAGATGTATTTAAATAAAAAGTCTTTGAAATAATTAAAATTTATCTAGGTTATTTTGTGTAAATACGAAATATTTGGAAACAACTATAAAAGATCATTTTGAGAAAAAATATAAAGTTATCAAAAGGGCATTTATAAAAAAGCCATCAACAGGTGATGGCTTTTAGGCTTATTCAGCAAAGGGCAGCTTGGCTCCCTGATCATGAACCTGTTCAAAGGTTTCTACTCGCAGCTGTTCTTGCGGTGTATTAAAATGTTTGCTGCGAAGTTGGGCAATGGCTTGCTGTTTAACGGTATCGGACATGCTGGATTGGGTAATCTGATCCCGTTCATCTAAATAGCCAGTCACCCGGTTTTTCCAGTCGCTACGTTGTACGTCCAGTTGTTCCAGACGCTGTGTCGCTTCAGCACCGACCAGATTAATCCGCATCTGCCGGATTTCATCACTGGAACCGCCACGGGCTTTAATATCCGCGGTGAGTTTGCGCAGATCTTCCAGTTTATTTAGTTGTTCCAGATTTTCCTGCCAGTCCTGCGGGAGTTGCTGAAACAGTGATTTGAGCTTTTGCGCTTTTTCAGTCTCCGTTAAGCTTTTGTCTGCCAGTACACTCATCCGATCCAGGGTATATTCATGATAGGCATCTTCTGTACCGAACAAGCCCTCAATTTCATACTTGGAAAAGTATTGCTGGCGCAAATTCTGGGTACTGTTATAGATACTGCGATAATAGGCAGGATCTTCCTGATTCAGCCCAGCCGGTGCAGTGAGCTGACCCAAACCCTGACGGTACTGGAGATAACGATCCCATAAATCCAGAATTTGCGAAAGAGCCGGTTCTTTATGATTCTGGCGAATATAGGCTTTAAAATCCTGCTGGATCTGCTGCAGATTTTTTTCACCGAACTGGGTAATAAAATATTCAAAACAGTTGCGGGTCTGTTCATTCACGAACAGACGGTTGCTGGCATCTAACTGCATCTGACAGTTGATTTCAGTATCTTGCTGGCTGGCACTGGGGAAAGCTGCATTGGCAGGACCATTGACCAAGAGTGCGGTTTGCTCTGCCTGAGTTTCGGTTAAAGGCATTTTTGTCCCGGTATCCGCCTGGGTATTTTCTTTTGGGGACAGCCATAAGATCAGTGTGAGGATGCATAGCACCAGCAACGCCAGAATGATCCATATTTTATATTTCTGCATATCCTATGCACCTATTTTCTCGTTATTTCATTATTTTTAGATATTTAAGCTTTTAGATATTAAAGCTTTTAGATGTTCAAGCCGGCTCAATATGCCATAAAAATCATTAGAAACTATAGAAAAGTTGTAAATCCTCTCGCAGGGTTTTACCATGGCGCCAATTTATAAAATGTCTGATTTTTTGCCATGAAAGCATCATCTCCTAAAATTCAGCGCCGTCATCTCAGTGGTGTCTTCCTGCTCAACAAGCCTTTGGGTATCAGCTCTAATGCCGCATTACAAAGAGTCCGCTGGTTGTACCGTGCACAAAAAGCCGGCCATACTGGTGCGCTGGATCCGCTGGCATCTGGTTTATTGCCTGTATGTTTGGGAGAGGCGACCAAGTTTTCGCATTATTTATTAGATTCGGTCAAGCGTTATCAGACGACCGTATTTTTGGGACATAGTACCACCACGGGAGATGTGGAAGGCGAGGTGCTTCTGGAAAAAGCAGTTCCTGAACTCTCGGAAACCTTGATTCAGAACAAATTGGCACAGTTTATCGGGGATATCCAGCAAGTGCCGCCAATGTATTCTGCCTTGAAAAAAGAAGGCCGTCCTTTATACGAACTGGCGCGCAAAGGTATCGAGATTGAACGTGAAGCACGTCCGATTACCATTTTAGCGATTGAGCTTTTATCCTTTACGGAGAACAGTATCACGCTGGATATTACCTGTTCTAAAGGGACTTATATCCGGGTATTGGGTGAAGATATTGCCAAAGCACTGGGAACTTATGGCCATCTGACTTATCTGCACCGCATCAAAACCGGTCATTTTGATTTGATCCCGAGTTATACCATTGAATATCTGGAAAGCCTGAGCGAAGCAGAGCGTGATGCACTGTTGTTGCCGGCCTATGCACCGGTTGATCATTTTCCAAAAGTGCAGGTACCCGAAGGTCGCGCAGAATATTTTAGCCGCGGCATGGAAAGCAATATCGAACATGAAGCAGCTGAACAGGTGCTGGTTTTTGATGGCGAGAAATGTCTGGGGCTGGCAGAAATTACCGACAAAAAACGTCTGGTACCCAAACGCGTCCTGAACCTCTAATCGAGTCAAGATATGGAAATAGAGATCATCATCAGTCTGGTTGTCTTTGCATTTTTTGCAGGGGCGATTGATGCTGCCGTGGGTGGTGGTGGTCTGATCCAGATCCCGGCAATTATGGGGAGTTTACCGCATTTACAGCCTGCTACGGTCTTTGGCACCAATAAACTCGCGTCCATTTGTGGCACCGCTTCTGCGGCATTTTCCTATCTGCGTCAGGTAAAACTGCCGTGGCTGCTCTTGGGCGTGATTGCACTGTGCAGTTTTGTCAGTTCTTTTATGGGTGCAGCCAGCGTTACGCTAATTCCAGTCGAGATCCTTAAGCCTTTTGTGCTGGTCATGTTGATCGTGATCGCAATCTATACCTTAATGAAAAAACAGTTTGGCCAGGTGCATACCGAACAAAAACTGAATCGGAAAATGTTGATTCTGGCCGCTTTGGGGAGTCTGGCAATAGGCTTTTATGATGGTATCTTTGGTCCGGGCACCGGCAGTTTCTTTATTTTCTTTTTTATTCGCTATTTGAGCGTCGACTTCCTGCATGCATCGGCCTTATCGAAAATTGCCAATTTCACCACCAACCTGGCCGCCTTAAGCTTTTTTATTCCCAGTGGCAATGTGCTGTTTATGGTCGGGGCAATGATGGCTGTAGCCAATATTTGTGGTTCCTTGGTCGGGGTGCGTTTGGCATTTAAATATGGCAGTGGTTTTATCCGGATTTTATTCCTGATTCTGGTCAGTCTGCTGATTTGCCGGATGGCATACCAGATGTTTTTTTAGATCTAAACCCGATGTAAATCATTCTCGATATTAAAATTTCTTAACAAATCACTGTATAAACTGCGTCTGAACCTGTTCTGAAAATCTTCTAGAATCAATGATATGAAAAATAAAACAATCGGAGAAATATCGGAATGACGACTATTTTTGAAGCATTAAGAGAGAGTCATGAGATTCAGCGTGATCTTGCAGAAAAATTATTACAGACTTCCGGGGATACACCAGAACGCCGCGAGCTGTTCAAGCAACTCAAAAATGAATTATTTGCCCATGAAGCTGCGGAAGACCGTTATTTTTATATTCCCTTGATGATGACCGATTCGGGCCTGAATATTACCCGCCATGCCTTGGCCGAACATCATGAAATGGATGAAATGATCGAGGAACTGACTGTAACTGAATTGAGTAATCCGGGCTGGATTGCCATGGCCAAAAAACTTTCCGAAAAAGTGCATCATCACTTAAAAGAAGAGGAACATGGTTTCTTCCAGCAGGCCGGTAAAATTCTGGATGAAGAGCAGAAGACCGCTTTAGCAGTACAGTACAAGAATGAATACCAGCGTTATAAAGACATGAAAAAAGATATGCTGGTACAAAGCTAAACTTTAAATTCAAATCGAATAAGTAAAAAAGATGGCTGTAGTGCCATCTTTTTTATACCAATTTACCTACCTTCTATATTTTTCTTTCAAAGCAAATAAAAACACAGAATGGATGGGATATTTAATTAGTTGTTTAGATACTAATCAGGCTTTAAAGCATTCCGCTCTGCCGATCCTTGACGTGCGGCACGTACAGTCACACCAACTGATGCCAGCATGATACAGACCAGTGCCACGGTCTGAAGAAGCGTAATTTTTTCACCCAATAGTAAAAAACCAGTCAGTGCAGCCAAGGCGGGAGATAGGCTGGACAGGGTGCCATAGCTGGTCTTGTTTAAATGCTGCAAAGCTTTTAAGTCCAGCGCATAGGGAATCGCTGTGGCCAGCACTGCAATGATAATCGCCTTGCCCCAATACTGGGTATCAATCAGCGCTGGTGCATTGTTATAGAGCCCAATCGGAAGCAAACACAGAGCTGAAATGCTAATTGCAATGGTCAGCGCATGCATGCCGATATTCTGCTGAACCACACGTTGCCCGAAGAAAATATACAGTGCCCAGCATAAACCCGCACCTAAAGCACAGGCGGCGCCGAGCAGGTCGAAATTACTACTATTGGCCTGTCCCCATGGCACCATTAACGCAATGCCTAAAATGGCCATTAATACCCAAACATAGTCACTACGATGTTTGATTGAGAGCAGGGCCAGACCCAAAGGACCAATAAATTCCAACCCTACCGCAATCCCTTGGGGGAGTTTGCCCAGCGACATGTAGAACAGGATATTCATTACGCCTAAAGCGGCGCTATAGCAGAGCAAATCCCGCCATTTCAAAAAAGGCAAACGCTGAATGATTTTCCAGGAACGAAACATCATGCCAACAATGATCGCTGCAAAACACAGCCTTAAAATGGTCACAGTGACCGGATCCAGCACACTAAACAGCTGTTTGGCAAAAGATGCACTGATCTGGTAGGAAGTCATGGATAAGACCATGAACAATACAGCAAGAAGTTGGGCGTTTGGCATGGAAGCAGCTTCTACCCAGAGCGGGTGAAAATGAGAAATAGGGGAACGTGAAATTATAGCAAACTGGTTAATTTTTGATGAGTAGGGCAAGGAAATATTTTCCCGAGGCGAACTTAAATTTTGATTCAATCAAGTTAAATTTTAACCGGATCAAATATCTAAAGATTTTAAATTAAAAGTTAATCTTCTATGTAATTGCGGTTACAAATTAATCAATTTTTAAATTGATCTTGTTTTTATATTTATTAAAATATCTTAGACCTCGTGATTCGGGTTAGTTTTAAAATAACAATGAAAACATCTTAGGTCCCGTATTTCGGGACAGCATTAAAATAACAATATCAAATAATTAAGGTAGATAATAATGAAATTAAGAATACTCTCTTGCGCCATTTTTAGCTGCATGCTGGCAGCATGTGGTGGCTCCGACAGTTCTGATAATAATGAACCAGTCACTAGTCAACCTGCACCGACCAATCCTGGAACCCCGGGTGATGGAGCATCAGACACCATTTCTGAATTCTATAACTATCAATTCAACTTACCGAATATTGATGGATCAGAGATGGAATCGCAAAAACTTCTATTAGCCAGTCATAAAAATAAAATTACTGACGGCATATTATATGCGGATGATAACAGCGCTGTTGATACTGAATACGCTCTTGAAGAAGATATGATCTTCTCAACTTATGTCACAACAAAAGGGGTGTTCCCTGCAGATCGCACCCGTACAGCATTAGGCTATAAGCTGGAAAAAATATTAGAAAATACGACGACTCAATTTAAGAGTCGTCCTGTGACGATACCAGAGAACAATATTAGCAATCATCGACACATAGCATGGTATGACCTGTCTGGTAAAGCATTAACTGAACGTACTAATATTGCTGTGGTGAAAATGTATGATGATCCTGCGACCAGAGTGTTCTTTAACAGTGATAATACGACAGCTGAGCGTAAGTACTATAATGAGTTTGCAACCAGTTTCGTCGATTTGCAGAAGGCCCGCAAATTCCCGAATGGATCTAAATGTTTCCGTCTTCTGGCTGAACATCCTGAAGAAGAATATATTGAATTTGATCCGGAAGTAACAACTGGCTTTAGCACACTTGCTGAATGGCAGGCACAAGCGTCTGTCCAAGAAATGGCAAAAACGATTCTAGATGGCACGATGGCTAACTTGAAATATAAAAAGGCAGAATATAAAGACGATGCTATGCAATATTACAAATATTTCGGTGCGATCGAATATCAAGGCGGAATTTATTCAGTTGATTTCTCGGAACATGGGGAACATATTGATCACGACGACTATATTGCTCAATCAAGACAGGCTGCCTTGGATGACTTGAATAAACAAGAAGGTGTAACTTCTTTAATGATCAAATGGACAGAATACAATTATGATCAGCTTGCCTCTGGATGTGATGGCTATAATGTGACAGCAGCGACTGCATTAAATACTGCGATTAAAGACGCAACACCACGTTAAAATTTGAAAATAAGTGATCTTAAATAAAGGCGCTCTAGCGCCTTTATTTTTACTCAAGATTTTTGTCTTTGGGTCGTCACCGTACAGCCTACCGAAGCACTGATAATCGTGGCCAATGCCAGCCATTGTGTCCACAATAAAGTCTCGCCTAGAAAGACCAGCCCCGAGAGTGCGGCAATGGCGGGTTCCAGACTCATCAAGGTGCCGAAACTAAGTGCGCTTAAATTTCTTAGTGCAATCATTTCTAGGCTAAAAGGCAGGGCACTAGCCAGTACTGCCAAAGCCACAAAATACAACAAACTCATCGGTTCAAAAGTATGTGCCGGCATGCCTGCCAAGAGCGCAATCGGCATCAGCACCAGCATGCCGACAAACATGCCCAAGCATACAGTATGATTGCCAGAAACGCCCGAAGGTCTTTGGCCGGCAACGATATATAAGGCCCAGCAGGCACCAGCACCCAAGGCGAATGCAATCCCGATCGGGTCAAGCGGCTGGGCAGCCTGATCAAAAGGGAATAGCAGAATCAGGCCCAGAATCGCCAATCCGACCCAGACAAAGTCGAATTTTTGCCGCGCATAAAACAGTGCAACACTTAAGGGGCCAATAAATTCAAAAGAGACGGCAATCCCCAGCGGCAGGCAATCAATCGACAGGTAAAACAGTAGATTCATGCCAGCCAGGGCAAGGCCATAACTGATAATGGCCGGCCACTTGATCTGTCTGAAATGGATTTTCCAAATTTTAAAAATTAGTGCCAAAATCACAGCGCCCAAAAGCAGACGCATTGCGGAAACGGTCAGGATGGGAAACTGACCGAACAGATATTTGGCAAAGGAACCACTACTTTGCATACTGATCATGGCGATCAACAGAATTAGTGGCGCTTGCACAATAGGTGCAATTTTAAAATTCAGCATGACTAAATAGGTTTCGATTGCTCGAATAGCGGAAGAGCAGCATAAGCTGAAAAAGGTTTAAAAATACAAACCTTAAAAACAAAAAACCACAGCCCGAGAGCTGTGGTTTTTCTACAATATTGAATTAGAACAATACGCGTGCGCGGATTGTACCTTCAACATTCGAAAGCATATCGAGTGCTTCATGAGATGCAGCAGCATCGACATCCATCACCAGGTAACCGACATCGCCTTTAGTCATCAGTGACTGGCCAGAGATGTTGATGCCTTGTTCAGCAAACAGGTTGTTGATTTTAGACAACACGCCCGGAATATTTTGGTGGATGTGCAGTAAACGGTGTTTGCCTTCAGTCAACGGCAATGCGATTTCTGGGAAGTTCACCGCAGAAAGCGTCATACCCTTGTCAGAATAAGCCACGAATTTCTCAGCTACTTCCAGACCGATGTTCGCTTGCGCTTCCATCGTAGAACCGCCTACGTGTGGAGTCAGAATTACGTTTGGCAGGTTACGCAGTGGAGAAACAAATTCTTCACCGTTTGCTTTAGGCTCTTTCGGGAATACATCTACCGCAGCACCAGCAATGTGACCAGATTTGATCGCATCTGCCAGGTCTTCGATCACGACACAGGTACCACGTGCCGCGTTAATGAAGATTGAACCTTCTTTCATTTGCGCGAACTGATCTTTGGTCATGAAGTTACGTGTAGACGGAACATCAGGAACGTGTAGAGAAACCACATCGGCATTTGCCAAAAGTTCGCCCAAGCTACCGACTTGACGTGCATTACCTAAAGGCAATTTAGTCACTGTATCGAAATAGATCACTTTCATACCCATGCTTTCAGCAAGTACAGAAAGTTGTGAACCAATTGAACCGTAACCTACGATACCTAAAGTTTTACCACGTGTTTCGAACGAACCAACTGCAGATTTGTTCCAGCCGCCTGTGTGTGTGTCTGCTGATTTTTCAGGTACACGACGTAGAAGAAGAATTGCTTCAGCAAGTACAAGTTCAGCCACTGAACGCGTATTTGAGTAAGGTGCGTTAAAGACTGGAATACCGCGACGCATTGCAGCGTCCAGGTTCACCTGGTTGGTACCAATACAGAAACAACCGACAGCAATCAGTTTGTTCGCAGCTTCGAAGACTTCTTCAGTCAATTGAGTACGGGAACGAATACCGATGAAGTGAGCATCTTTAATCGCTTCTTTCAACGCTTCACCCTCAAGCGCAGTCTTACGATAATCGATGTTGGTATATCCAGCAGCATTTAGAGTGTCGATTGCATTCTGGTGAACGCCTTCTAACAACAAGAAACGGATTTTATCTTTAGGTAGAGATAGATGTTGGCTCATTACGGCTCCGCTACAAAGGCCAAATTTAGTCGCGGTATAATAGCACAGGAAAAGCGCACTTATACATTTCCTTAATGATGCTCACATCAGCTATTCTGGCAAGATATATTGATAATAATGATCATGGTGTTTGATTTAAATCTGCATTTTCAAAGGTATATTATCAAAATTGTCATTTTTCGCGGGAAACACCAAAAAATAGCTTATAATATTGCGCCATGCTTTTAAAGCAGCGTGATCCGGTGCTTTAATAACCATGTTTCGCCTGATTTGTATCCATGTTTTTATGCATAAAAAATGTGCAAATGAACCAGCGAAGTCTCTCTTGTTTAAATCATGCTAGGTCTGCAAACGATGAATGCTCCAGTCGCTTTAACCCCTGAGTTATTGACCCAATTGACTGCAATTGTGGGTGAAAACCGTATTAAAACCGATACGGACAGCCTCCAGAATTGGGGTCGCGATCATACGAAGCACTTTGATCCAAACCCGTCAGTCGTCGTTTTTCCGTCGTCAACTGAGCAAGTTCAAGACATCGTAAAACTGGCGAACCAATTTAATGTTGCAGTGACTCCATCGGGTGGTCGTACCGGTCTTTCTGCAGGTGCAGTCGCAGCCAATGGCGAGATCGTGGTCAGCATGGACAAGATGAACCAGATTCTGGAGTTTTTCCCGGCAGATCGTATGGTGCGCGTACAGGCAGGTGTGGTGACTGAACAGTTACAAAACTATGCTGAAGAGCAGGGCATGTATTACCCAGTTGACTTTGCTTCGGCAGGTTCATCGCAAATTGGCGGTAACATCGGGACCAATGCTGGCGGCATTAAAGTCATCAAATACGGCATGACCCGTAACTGGGTGCTTGGCCTGACGGTTGTGACGGGTAAGGGCGATGTATTGCGCCTGAACAAAGGCATGATCAAGAATGCAACCGGTTATGCGCTTCAGCATTTATTTATCGGTGGTGAAGGCACGCTGGGTCTGGTGACGGAAGCAGAAATCAAGCTTGAACGTCAACCGCAAGACCTGCAAGTGATGGTACTGGGTGTACCTGACTTTGATGCGATCATGCCGTTATTGCATGCCTTCCAGGCGAAAATTGATTTAACCGCGTTCGAGTTCTTTGGTGAACTGGCGATGCAAAAAGTCTTGGCCAATGGTCATGTACAGCGTCCATTTGAAACTGAATGTCCCTTCTATGTGTTGCTTGAGTTTGAAGCGCCGTTTGAACCGATTATGGACAAGGCGATGGAAATCTTCGAGCATTGCATGGAACAAGGTTGGGTGCTGGACGGCGTAATGAGCCAAAGCCTTGATCAAGTAGAAAGTTTATGGCGTTTACGTGAAGATATTTCTGAATCTATCGCGCCGTTTATTCCATATAAAAATGACATCTCAGTTCTGATCACGCACGTTCCTGCATTCATTAAAGAAATTGATGCGATTGTTTCAACGAATTACCCAGACTTTGAAATCTGCTGGTTCGGTCATATCGGTGACGGTAACCTGCATTTGAATATCCTGAAACCTGAAAACTTAAGCAAAGACGAATTCTTTGCCAAATGTCAGGTAGTGAATAAGTATGTCTTTGATACCGTGAAAAAATATGACGGTTCAATTTCTGCGGAACATGGTGTGGGCATGACCAAGAAGCCATATCTTGAATATTCGCGTTCTGCGGAAGAAATCGAATATATGAAAGCTCTGAAAAAAGTGTTTGATCCAAATGGCATCATGAATCCGGGTAAACTTTTCGATCTTTAATCGGTCGGAATTGAAAAAAGCGCATCGAAAGGTGCGCTTTTTTATTGCTGTGTAAAGACAGTTACAGAGTCTAAATGGTTTTGTACTAAGAAGCTCGGCATGATAGGTTGGAATAAGAATGACGATAAAGGGTTAAATAATATGTTCCGGATATTGGCAGTCGCAACTCTCGCTTTTGGTATATTGGGTTCAGGCTGTGCAACTGCTCAACAGGTCATTGCAAAGGTACAGTCATCTTCGGATACGCCTTTGGAACAGGTTTTACAATTAAGACCGGACTTGCGTAAGGAACTGGCAACAGTTGAGTTGCGCCAGTTCTTTGACAAGGTAGAGTCGCCCACGATTGGACAGGTCAAAGTCACTGAAACTGGGTTAATGGATGATTCGGTACGTTCAGTACAGACCATTTATTATTTTAAACGGGAAGATAACAGCTGGATGCTGGAAAATACCGAGAAGTTGTATCGTTGTGCACGAGGTTCAAATACCAAGACTTTCCAGAAAGCAGTCTGTTCATAATAGTGTTTGATCTTTAGACAGATTTTGGTTAAAAGCGTATCTAGAGGATGCGCTTTTTTATTTGGAAGATTATCTCTACGATCAGTTATATTTATTCAGAGCGTTTGAATATCTCATCTGCTAAAATTATTTCTTTCTATTTTAGACAAAGTTCAGTCTGTTAAAACGGGCAGACTGACAATAAAAACTCCCATGCAAAATATCCACACCCAAAAACTGACCCGTGCCACACTTATGTTCCCGCTGGCACTGGTCCTGTTTGAATTCTCAGTCTATATATGTAATGACCTGATTCAGCCGGCCATGCTGGCGATTACCCGTGATTTTGGCGTAAGTAGTTCATGGGCACCATCGTCAATGTCCTTTTTCCTGTTGGGTGGGGCATTTGTCGCAGCGATTCTGGGACCTTTGTCCGATCGTCTTGGACGTAAAATGGTACTGCTGGGTGGTGTGGCATTTTTTACGGTTAGCTGTCTAGCTATTTTGTTGACACCTAATATTGAAAGTTTCTTATTTCTGCGCTTTTTACAGGGCTTTGGCCTGTCCTTTATTACCGCTGTAGGTTATGCCGCCATTCAGGAAAGCTTTGAAGAACGTGATGCCATCAAAGTCATGGCACTGATGGCCAATGTGTCTTTGCTGGCACCCTTGCTAGGACCAGTGCTGGGTGCCTTTATGATTGATCATATCTCTTGGCATTGGGGTTTTATCGGCATTGCATTTCTGTCATTTCTGAGCTGGTTCGGCCTAAAAGCCAAAATGCCAAATCTGAAAGTCAGTATTCCCAGACAGCCGGTCAGCTATATTCTGGATGACTTTAAACAGGTTGTAAAAAATAAGCGCTTTGTGATTATGACTGTAGCCTTGCCTTTGGTGAGTCTGCCCTTGATGTTATGGATTGCCCTGTCACCCGTGATTCTGGTCGAGCAATTTGGATTCAGTAGCGTGCAATATGGTCTGGCGCAGTTTCCGGTCTTGGGCGGCCTGATTGCAGGTAATCTGATTCTGCTAAAAATTATCGATAAAATACCGCTGGGCAAAACCGTATTATTGGGTCTGCCACTGATGTTGCTGGGTACCGGTTTATTGATGATGGGCTTATTGATTCCAGAATATTTTATTCATTGTCTGATTATCGGCACCACTTGTATCAGTCTGGGTGAGGGTGTGAGTTTTTCGGTGCTGTATCGTTTTGCATTAATGTCTTCTGAAGTGTCCAAAGGCACGGTGGCTGCGACGGTTTCTATTATCCTGATGCTCAGCTTTTTTGTGGTGATTGAAGCAGTAAGGATGGCGTATGAAGCCTACGATATCTGGGCCTACTGTGTTGCCTCTTTGATTCTGATTGCACTGTGGTTTACTTTGCCACGCATGCAACTCAAACAGTTAATGCTGGAAAGACAGGAGCGTGGGGAGTTTTGATTCCTTATTAAGGGAAATTATAAATTATTGAAATCATATGTTCAGTATTGAATTTCCCTCTCCTTTTAGGAGAGGGCTAGGGTGAGGTTAAGTATTTAATAAGTTCCCTCTCTCTAACTTTCTCCCAAAGGGAGAGAGAATTTTCTTTTGACTGATCTAATTATATTAGGATTCTACAATTAAGCTTCAGCGGGCTGTTCCAGCTTCTTCAGTTTCATATCAAACAGGAATGGACCGAAAGGTAGAATCGAAGCGATTAAACCCATCACAAACATGCTGAGAGACCATTTCTGTTTTTCACATACCGCAAATAACACCACCAGAAATAGCACAAACAGTACGCCATGACCCATGCCGACATATTTCACCAGAATCGGATTATCCATCATATATTTCACTGGCATCGCGATAAATAACAGCAGCAGGAATGAAATCCCTTCAAGCAAACCGACCAGACGCAAAGTTTTGATGTTCATAATACATATTGATTTAACCGAATTAGTTCTGAGTGTACCGAATATCACCTGAATATTGAATCTTAATAATAAAGATATATTCAATATTTTTAATAAGTTATAACCAAGTAAGGCAGTTGGTTATTTAATCTCGGCACCTAATAATTCATGACGTAATTTTAGTAATTCCGGTAAGGTTTCCAACAATAAACTGATCTGTTTCAACACCAAAAGCAGATGTGCTGACTGGTTTTCCTGGGTACTTAAGCGTTGAATTTCTGCCAGTTTATGATCGATGTCGTAGGTATCTAAAGGCTGTTGTTGCAGCAATACCCCAGTTAAGGTTTGCTGGCACCAGTGCATTAAATCCAGAATTTGTGTATCAGTAACCTGCTCACGGTGACTCCCCAATGCTGCAATATAACTGAGTTGGCTATGACTATAGACCAGATAGCGAAAGGCACTTTTGACCAGTTGCGGATCTGGATTCGGTTCGGTACTCAGACTTGAAATCATGCTGGATAAATCAATCTGTGCATTGTGGGCCAGACGCCGTGCAGTCCGGTAAGCAATACTGTTATCTTTACCGTTTCGATATTGCTCGACCACTGCAGAAAAATAGTTCAGTGTTGCATGTGATGATTTTTTGATATTGCTGGAAATATTACGAAAATTCCAGTCAGGCCAGATCCAGCTTACTGCCATCCAGGCAATCAGACAGCCTATGAGGGTATCAATGATACGCGGTAAGATAATGGCGTAACCGGCACCTTTCAGGTTGAAGATCAGGAGTACCATCAAGGTCGCCATGAGGGTTGCCATGGCATATTTTTTGGAACGTAGATAGAAAAAACCGACACCAAAAATTACTGTCAGGAGTAACTGACCTTCGACACTTGGTACAAAATACAGAATGGGAACACCCAGCATGACCCCCAATAATGTTCCTAGGGTCCGCAATTTGAGCCGGCTTTTGGTGGCAAAATAACTGATCTGACAGACAAACAGGCTGGTCAGTAAAATCCAGTAGCCATTTTTTGCAAAGGGCAATAATGAAATGGCATAGCCGACTAGAAACACAATGGCAATCCGCACCGCATGCCGAAAGAGTGCCGATTGTGGACTCAAGTGCGGTTTGAGTTTCAGCCAGAGATCTGTGCTATCGCGAATATCATCATCAAACAGGCTCAGGTCATCAAAATGCTGCTGATAGCGTGGCTTATACAGTGCCTGTTGATCATGCAGGTGTTGTAACTGCTCATGTACACTCAGCAGATTGGCCAGAATAAGCTGTAAATTTTTAACTTCAATATTCTGTGGGTGTTGGGCAATCCAGTCCTGCATCGATTCCTGTAAATGTTTTAATGCCTGTTCATCATCTGCAGACAGATAAAATTTTTCATTGCGCAATACACATTCTGCCAAATGTTGACAGGCAAGGGCTTGCAGACGGATATTTTTCTGAATCCGGAAAATCAGGTCAGTGCGGCTAAAATGCTGTTCGATCTGTTCATAATGTAAATAATTGGCCGTGGCCTGTTCATGAATATCCTGCATCAGAAAATACAGATTCAGCCAGTAAATGGTATTGCGATTGGCACGCGAAGCTTTGAGTCGAGTCAATAGTGAATCTTTGCTGCGGTTAAAACTCTGAATGACTAAAGTATTTTTAAGTGACAACTCATAGAGCAGGTTTTCAACATTTGGATGCTGATCCGGATCAAACAGTTTGGCTTTACTCAGCAGTAAATCTGACATGTGCTGCAAGCTTTGTGCGAGATTTTCCTGAACCTGCAAAGTAGGACGCAGCAGAAAAAATAGAATAGACGTCAGGCCGTACCATAGCGCCCCAATGACAAAATAAAGTGGCTGTTCATACCAGTGCTGATATTCGCCCAGGCCGAACATGGTATAGATTGACAGTAAAATGGTGCCAAATGAAATCATGGCATAACGTTGGCCTAATGCACCCATTAGAATAAACAGCGCACTCGACAGGGATAGCCACAGTGCAAACCAGAATTTATGTGGAGCAAGAAATTCCAGAATGCTGCTGACACTAAAAAACAGAATGATGACCAGTAACAGGTTGCGCAAACGCAGGCTTAGCCGGTCATCAAAATCAGTCAGTGCCGTGGCAATTGCCCCTAAAGTTACTGGAACGATCAAGAAGTCATAACCCAGAAATTTCAGACCGAAAGTGGTACCTAAAAACACCAGCAGGATCTGCAGGCAATAAGTCATCAGCGCACTAGACTGAAAGGGCAGCAGGACAGGTTTTATAATTTTAACAAAAGTAGCAGTCGCAGGTCGGGCAGCATTCACAAGGACAGAATCCGGGAAGTAAAAACGCAAAGTTCTGAATGCAATTTAGACGCCAAAATAAAGGAAATGTCTATAAAAAACGGGCATAGTGCCCGTTTTTCTATTGAGTCATTGGCATGAAGGTGTTTAGATCACACCACAGGCAATACGTTCACCGCCGCCGCCCAAGGGTAATGGGTTGTCGGAATAGTTATCGCCACCGGCATGAACCATAATCGCACGACCCTGAACATCAGCCAATTTCAGACGTGGCGCAAGCAGGGTCACACGTGCAGTTCCATCTGTATTGACTTTCAATGCGGGTAAATCACCTAAGTGACCTGTCACTGGTGTACCGTGATGCGGTGCCTGATTTGGATTGTAATGGCTACCTGCAGCCAGTGCTGCACCCATCTTGCCGTCTTTCATGGCAGGCGCGCATGAACCATTTTCATGAATATGGAAACCGCGTTCACCCGCAGGAAGTTGTTTCAGGTTGGTACGAATGACCAGACCGGCTGGGCTGTCACTGAGTAATACGGTCCCAATCTCTTGGCCCACACCTTGAGCATTTACAGCATTCACAGTCACTGCTCTGACCACTTCATTTGATGGGGAGGTTGATGCACAACCGGTAAAAAGTGCGGCGCTTAACGCGCAAAGTGTCGTAATTTTAAACAATGAAGACATGATTTTGGCATCCTGATCTTTATTCTGTTTTGTGGATTCATTTAAACAGAGCAAGATCAGAAGCTCTATATAGAATCAGTACTTAAATGTTTTGTTTTGTTTAAGTCGATTCTATCTATGCTTTAAGGTGCGTTGGGCGGTGTGTCTTGTGTTTCCGGATCAATCTCATGTGCCATGGTGGCTTTAGGCATCATTAAAGGTTCATTCAGATTACTTTCATGTAACCATTCACGCCAGATTGCAAGCAGCACAGCCAGAATCACCGGGCCAATAAACACCCCGACCAGACCAAAGCTGGCAATACCACCCAAGACTCCAAACATGATCAGCAGGAAAGGAATCTGGGTTGCGCCAGAAATCACCAGTGGACGAATGACGTTATCGGCAGTACTGACAATACAGACACCCCAGACCATGACCCCAATGGCTTCAATGGTTTGTCCTTGTGAAAACAGCCATAGCGCCACCGCACTATAGGCGAGAGGTGGGCCAAAGGGAATCAGGGCAAAAATAAAGGTCACAATGGTTAAAACCATCGGATTCGGCACACCTGCAACAAAATAGCTCAGACCAGCCAATAAGGATTGTGCAATTGCGGTCAAACCGACGCCATATACTACGGCACGTGTAGTCGCAGAAATGGTGGAAAAATAATGATGTACACGTGGACCGACCACCATTTCAAAGGCTTTACGCACCTGATTTAAAATGGTCTGACCATCACGGTAGAAGAAAAACAGCGAAAGTATCGCAAAACATAATTTAAAGATGTTTTTACTAACTTCATTCAACACCACTTTGCCGTAATTCAGATGGCCTTGAATCCAGGTCGATACCGACAGTGCAATACTCTGCGGATCAGTGTTGATTTCATTTAAGGTTCGGGTAATTTCCTTGCCGACAATCGGAAGCCCGCGAATAAAATCAGGGACATTCAGGTGACCGGAAAAGACCTGTCGCTGCAATTCAAAATACAGGTTACGACCTTCGTGCTGCAGCATGAAAATGGCGAAAATAAACGGCAGACCAAAGACCAGAATCACGGCCAAGATCATTACGGTTGCACTTAATGTCGGTCGATTGCCGCATAGGCGTAACACCGATTGATACAAGGGCCAAGTCATATAGGCAATAATGGCTGCCCAAACTACAGGAATGATGAAATACTTGAGTATATGAAAACTCAAAAAAATCAGGATAAAGAACAATCCAAATAATAAGACTTTTTGTAATGTAGGCGCGTACTGTTGCACTGAATTTAATGACTCATTTTTTAGGTCGTGTTCAGGCATATTAACTGAAAAAAAAGCGATCGAAAATGATAGCTAGCCAAGTAGCGAGATTATTTTCCCAAAGCTACACCGCGATTCAGATGATTGACTCAAAACCACTGACTCGGATCATCAATAATGGCATTCAGTACCGGTTGCCATTGAGCCTGCAGCTCCCGATAGATTTTCTGAGGTTTATCAAAGACGGACAGGCCTTCCATAGCCAGTCGGCTATAAGGGGCACGTTCCGAAATCCAGGCCACTGGCTGCTGGTCGATCTTGTCAAAAAACTGCTGTATGTCCTGATTGCTGGCTGCATTTGCTTTGGTGCGATTGGCCAAAAGTAAAATTTCAACCTTGCCCTTACGGATGCGTTTGATGTCCTGCAAATGTTTGAGAAAACGGCGGGTCGAATCGATATCAAAAAAAGAAGGCTGGATCGGGATGATAATCGCATGTGCTTCACTGATCAGCTGTTCGGCATGATCATCGGTCAAAGCACCTGGTGCATCAATAATCAGGTATTCGATCTGTTTCGGCGCATCACCAATGGACTTGCTATTGCGCCAGTCCAGACTTTGGATCTGCGCTGCCTGTGCCGGACGATGCTTGAGCCATTGCAATGTTGATTTCTGGTTGTCGGCATCGGCCAATGCCACCTTATAACCCTTTTGTGCGAGTGCTGACGCCAAACTAATGGCTGTCATGGTTTTGCCACAACCGCCTTTCTGATTCGCAACTAAAATTGTTTTCATGACTCAAGGTGATTTTATTCTGTTCCGGCCTAGCATATCATTCTTTTCAAGTATGCAAATGGCCGAAGTCCTCAACTTCAGTCGAATGCGATGCTATAAAAATCAGGCAAATTAGGAAGATTGAATGTCCATATGGATGGCCATGCTGATTGGCGCATGTATCGGGGTGGTATTGACCACTATTATTTTAAGTCAGACGCGTAATGGACGGATCAAGGCCGAATATGAGCAATATATTGCCGAGCTGGAACTGGAGCATCAGCAGTCCCTTATTGCCGCGCAAAAACGCAGCGTGAATACCAGCCGTGCCGTTCTCAAAGGCAAAATGGCGGAACAGCTCGCGCCGATCATGCCGGAATTTCAATATCTGCCGAGTGATGCCAAGTTTCTGGGCGATCCGGTGGATTATGTGGTCTTTGATGGTTATACCGATTTTCGTGATGGTGAAGGCGACGCTGAAGATATTGAAGTGGTTTTGATTGACATTAAAAGTGGCGGAGCACGTCTGACCAAAGGCCAGCAAGCTATTGCCCGAGCGGTTCAGGAAGGGCGGGTACGTTTTGAAACCATTCGGATTGATTTTCAGGATTGACCAAAATCCGGTGAAGAATAAAAGTTATGCAAAAATTACTGATCACTGCGCTGCTGTTTATGCTTGGACTCTGGGTCTGGAATGAGTTTTTTCGTGCCATTCCGCATCTGCAAGAAAAAGGTGTACTTAAAAACTTTAAAGTAGAACCGGTCAAGCGTATATCAGCGACTTATATTGTGCATGATCACCGTTTCGTGAAACCTGATCGTCGGGTGCTGCATCAGGCCAGCCCAGTGGTTGGGCATTTTAATGATCTGGCCTATCTCAGTAATATTGATGTGCTGTTGCTGACTCAGCCGATGCCCGACATGCAGGCAAAATTAGAGTTTGATGAAGCAAAACGCTGCTATCAGCTCGAAGGAAAAATCAGTAAAGCGGAGCGTGACTTCGTCAATACGCATTTGCAGCATTTCAGTCTGATTGCTGCCACCGAAAAAATTGCCGATCAGATTCGCCGGCTAAAATCGGGGCAGAAAATCACGCTCACGGGTGATCTGGTGACAGTTCATTCAGGCACGACTGGACAAGAATTCCGGGTTGGGACAGGCTCTGAATATGGTGCTCATTGTCAGTTGCTGCAAGTAACCCACGTCCACCAGCACTAAATACAAAATAGTAGTGAATTAGCTCTATGGTTTACGAAATCGTGCTAACAACATGCGTTGGCCAATCTTCGGAATACCCTCGGCATCTACATAACTTAAGGTTTCTATTTCAAAGCCGGTTTCCAGCAAGGCGGTTTCAATATCCCGATTCAGATGACAGCCATCTGCGACTTTCTTTTGAATGGGAGTGAGTAAATGTTGCAGACGCTGAATATTTAAATTTTGTCGATTCAGGACATGTTCGACCACATGTAAAGTCCCACCCGGTTGTAGCACACGGTAAATTTCCTGCAGGCTATGTTGTAGCTCTGCAATACTACAAAGCGTCCAGGTCGATACAATATTTTCCACACTATTTTCGGCAAAAGGCAAAGCTTCTGCGCTGGCCTGAATATGCTCAACCTGAAACCCTGCCTGTTGAATTCGCGCTTCTGCCAGTTTGAAAATGGCTGCATTTGGCTCCAGCGCATAGACCTTATCAACCGATTGATAAAAAGGCAGATTCAGGCCGGTACCAAAACCAATTTCCAGTACTTCACCGGAAATATCCAAAAGCAATTCACGACGCAAGTCCATCAGGGATGGTGTTTGCATCACCTGATTCAGCAGATGCGGAAAGATATGTTGTTGATAAAGTTTATACAGCATTTGAGTTATTTTAATTTGATGGAAATACGTTCTAGCTTAACTGAAAAATAAAATGACAGGCATATCTCGAGCTGACTAAATACGTGCAGTTTGTTACCAAGTTCAACTGTTTATTCATTAAAAAATCCGTAAGATCAAGGAAGATATCCTTAAAACGTTTGATCAACTTGATTAGGATTAGATTAAAATTATGCTCAAACACTTTAAATATTATGCTTTGTTGGCCAGCCTATTGCTGCCTGTTTCGGGCTATAGCTCGGTCGACCACAATTCGGGCTATAGCTCGGTCGACCACAATATTGCCAAAGGCTTGCCTCCCGTCGTTAAAGGCCAGTCAATTTCGGTCTTGCAGCCTTTTAAAGGTGATTTTCGTATTCTGGGTTCAAAGGTTTATAGTTCTGACCCGCAAGCCAAATTCTCTCCAATTGATTATGCAGTCAGTTGGGGGCTGTTTGCTGAGCCTGAAATTGCTCGACATATCACGGTCAATCAATTTGATCGTTATTTGAACTGGAAAATGGATCGGGTGCCAGTGCCGGTAGAACAAGCCAAGCAGATGGTGTCTAATATGCACATTATTCCTGCCAATCCTGAAATTGCCAAGGCAATTAAAAAGGTAAAGCGTGGCGATCTGGTGCGTATGCAGGGGGAACTGGTTGAAGTGCGTGACAAAGATCTGGTCTGGAAATCATCCTTAACTCCGACCGATACGGGTGATGGTGCCTGTGAAGTTTTCCGCGTCAGTTCTATTCAGTGGATTGAAAAAGTCGCTAAGAGCTAAAGCCAGCTTCATGCATGTTTCCGAGTCTCATAAAAAAACCGCTCTGATGAGCGGTTTTTTTATCTGCTTAGTACTTACTTCGCAGTTAAAGCTTGACCTTCAAAGGTAATTCCATCCCAACCATTGAGCATAAACTGGCGGATATTCTGATGATTAGTCGCCTCTGGCGTCGCCAGTACAGCAGCATAATGTTCAGCAAACAGGCTTAAGGTCTGTGCCTGATCCAGACCATTTAATTGTGCAAAAGAAAAGACTTTGGCGCTGCCCTGGTTTTCTGTGGCCGCATTATTCTGCTGGCCATTTTTAAATGCAGTCGGTGTATGTGTATAACGGGATTCGATATAAGCAATCACATCTGCAAATTTTGCTTCGCCTGCCGCTAACTGGGCCAATAAATCCTGCGCCATGCTGTTTTTCCTGTGTCATTCATGAAAATTCGATGCGATAAATATAGCAATTTTCTTGCGAAGTTCCATGGTATTTCATTGATTTTCAGTTCAAGATAACAGTGGAATTTATCCATGCTCAATACGAAACTTTGGATAAAATAAACTTGATCAATAAATAGAACAGGAAAAAATATGGGCTGGCTTTGGGTGGCAACGGGTGGGGCAATTGGTGCCAGTCTGCGTTATGCAGCAGGACTTTGGCTGTTCAAACCACAAATGCAATTTCCTTGGCCCACCTGGTGGATCAATATTCTGGGCTGTTTATGTGCCGGGATTTTTTTTGCCTGTAGCCAGAAATATCCAGCACTCCAACAAGAAGCTCGTCTGTTTTTAATGGTGGGGATTCTCGGTGGCTTTACCACATTTTCCAGTTTCGGTCTGGAAAGCTTTATGTTATTCAAGCAAGGTGCTATGGGCCTAGCGCTGTTATATGCATTATCCAGCTTAATTGTCGGCATTATTGTTCTGGCGCTGGGCTTTTATTTAACTTCACTCCTGTTGGCACAGAGTTAAAATCAGCGCATAAAAAAAGTCAGGAAATTGGAGGTCATTTCCTGACATAAACCACGATTTAAATCTTAAGATAATCGAAGGTTTTCGATTTTAACCACGTTTAAAGCGGCCAAAACGTTTGTTAAAGCTTGCCACACGTCCTTCATTGCTGGTCTGACGTTGCTCACCTGTATAGAAAGGATGTGATGCACTCGAAATATCTAATGTCACGTAAGGATAAGTTTTACCTTGATATTCTTTGGTTTGATTCGAGTTCATCGTGCTGCCAATCACGAAATAGGCATCGGCATTGGTATCATGGAATAACACTTCACGATACTCGGGATGGATATCTGAACGCATATCTAACTTCCTCATGATTCTTGATTAAATGTTATAATGTAACATTTGATATTTCAAGTAATCTAGGGTTACAGCGTGTAAGCCTATCGTCTCAACTTAGCTTCGACTCGGTACCAGTTCTTCAAATACATCACTTAAATCATCATGTACTTTGAGATGAATCAGGTTCCAGTATTGTCCTGAAATTGTGCGATTCACCATCAAGGTATCAGGAGAGGGCTTAAATACATCCCAATATTTCAACGAAGGTTTCAGCAACTCCATCCCATCATGATGCGCTGAGTTTTCGGCAAAATCATAGTCAGTGACCAGAGGACGCATGAGCACTTCCAGCCACTGTTCATATAATTCTTTCGGGAATTTTCCAGTTTCAGTCAAGGAATGCAGCGCATCCAGCTGTTGCTCGATCACGGGAATATTCTTCTCGCGTGCAGCATGGATCAGTTCCCTAAAATGTCCAATCACTTCAGTCGATAAGGTTTTGACGCCACCATAGTCATAAACAATCACAGAGCCATCTTCACGAAATGCAAAGTTGCCTGGATGCGGGTCACAGTGAAAGCGTTTCAGATAAAAAATTTCCTGACCAATGGCGCGGAAGAGGCGGCGGCCTAAAGCATTTCGGGTTTCGAGTGGCCAAGTGCTGGCAGTTTCGATACTTTCACCAAGCTCTTGGCTTAAGGTCAAAATATGTCGCGATGAATACTCATGAAACACTTTCGGAATCACAATTTTATTGTCCAGAGGCTCATGGAAGGCACGGGCGATTTCTAGATTCTGGGCTTCAATTTCATAGTTCAGCTCATTGTCCAGACTGTGCTGAATTTCTTTAAATAATTGATCTTGAAGTTTACGGTCAATCTTTAAGACGCCCATCATACGCAGTGCCAGACGGACTTGTTTCAGGTCGCTTTCGCAGGCTTCATCGACACCAGGATATTGTACTTTGACCACAACTTGCTGGCCATTCGGTAGAGTGGCTTTATGCACCTGACCAATCGAGGCCGCGGCAAATGGCTGCTCATCAAACTGCTGGAACAGCTGCTGTAAAGGTTTACCCAATTCTTTTTCCACTTGTGCCTGAATTTCTTTAAACGGCATCGGTGGCGCCTGACGCTGTAATTTAGCAATGGCTTTAGCGATTTCGGGCGGGAAAACATCTTTATATTGCGAGGCAATCTGGCCAACTTTCATGACTGCGCCTTTCATTTCCCCCAAGGTATCCGCAATCTGCACACCAATATCCTGAAATAATTTACTGCGCGCAGTGTTTTTCTGCTCGTCATCGGCAGTTAAATTTTTAATGGAATTGGAGAGGGTTTTACCTGCAATACTTGCGGTCATTCCGGCAAGTTTCATAAAGCGACGACCGGGTGTGCTAGCCGTTTTTGCCATGCGAGATTCCTTGAAACCAACTATGAATGGATGTATTTGATCATAGGTGACAAAGGTTCAATTGCCTAGATTTAATTGTAGAGGTTGTGTTGTGATTTCCTTCAGCTTCTCCATGTTTAATGCATCATCTTTGATTTGTTAAAAGATTTATCTTTATTGCTTGCGTTTAAACTATAAGAATATGCCGGAATCCGTCATCGTTTTAGATAAGACCGAGTACTAATTCTGAATGTTGTTTTATAGCTAAAAGCTTAGAATAAACAGAGTGTAGTAATGAAGAAAATTCAATGAAAGTCTATCGATATTTTACCGGGAAAGATGATGTACATTTTTGTGCGCGGGTGACCCGTGCCTTAAATGAAGGTTATGAGCTATATGGTTCACCCACCATGACTTTTAATGGTACGGATGTAATTGTGGGGCAGGTGGTGATTAAAGATGTAGTGGATGAATCGGAACTTCCAGAAAGATTGAAGGATGCGTTGGGAGTTAATTCTTAACTTCTACATCGAAATTAAAATGCTCAAGGCTATGGTCTCATCTTTTATTGTTATGCTGTCGCATCGGCAATTTTTACTTTTGTCATGGCAAAAGTAACAGAACAGTTTCGTTGATCTGATGCTACTTCCCTGTATCACAGCTCAACGGTGACATCCATGTCACCTACCCAATATTTAAGATTGCTTGAAAGTCGCTAAGTTTTTACACCTTTAAGCTTAAACGTCTGTTATTGCTATAGAGTCGTGCCAGCAATAAAACACAGGCAACACTTAAACCCACGATCAGGCCAACCCAGACACCGGCGGCGCCCATGTCGGTAAAGCGGGACAAATACACCCCGACCGGGAAGGCGATGACCCAGTAAGCCAGCATGGTAATCCACATTGGCCCCTTGGTATCCTGCATGCCGCGCAGACAACCTGCCGCACTGATCTGCCAGGCATCCATCAGCTGATAGGCAATGGCAAACAGAATCAGATACACCGCAATTTGGGTCACGATCAGATCTGAGGTGTAGAGTGCTACGATTTCATTGCGGAAAACCCAAAGCAGAATCATGGTCAGGATCGCCAGAATAGTGGCAGTAATCAGGCCGAGATATTGTACTTTACGCATAGCTTGCCAGTTCTGTTCACCATAGTAGGTGCCAACCCGAATGGTCAGGGCAATCGCCAGTGACATGGGAATCATGAACAGTTGTGAAGTGACAGAAATAGCAATCTGATGGGCAGCGACAATGGTCTCACCCAAAGGACTCAGCACAATTGCAGCAGTACTGAAAATACTGACCTCAAAAAAAATTGCCAATCCGATTGGAAAGCCAAGCTGTAAGATGCGCTTCATCCATTCCGGGTTGATTTTTTCCCAATGGGTAAAAGGCTGGGTACGTTGATAGGCCTTATTTTTAAAGATATACAACGCGAGGGTGATGACCATTAGCCACTGTAAAATCGCCGTGGCAAACCCACAGCCTGCACTGCCTAGGGCCGGAACAGGGCCAATACCATACATAAAGATATAGTTCAGCGGAACTAGCAAGACCAGCGCCAATAAACTAATCACGGTCACCGGACGCGGATTTCCAATCGCTTCAGAATAGCCGCGTAAGGCCGCATACATGGTTACCGCTGGCATACCAAAACCAATCGCATGCAGAAATAAACCGGCTTTAGGTTGTAAGCTTTCCGGTACACCTAAAAGTGGCAAAGTGGCCGGCAAGAGTTGCAAAATCAAGCCGGCAATTACCCCAAGAATCAGGGCAACCCAAAGCGATTGACGTGCAATGGTGGCAATTTTTTCAGGTGTGCGTGCGCCATTGGCCTCAGCAACCAAAGGCGTCGTGGCAATCATAATGCCACTAAACAGCAGCATCACCGGAATCCAGAGTCCTACTCCGACGGCAATCGCGGCAAGATCGGTAGCAGACAGGTGACCGGCCATAATGGTATCAATCAGACCCAGACCAGCCTGAGAAAATTGGGTCACCAGAATGGGTAACATCAGATGAAACAGTTTTTTTAATTCAAAACCAAAGGTTGTGACTGGTGAAACATTCGACACAAAAATTACTCATCGTGATCATGTGCTTAAATAGAAGGTTTAGCGTTGTAAAGTGAGAAGCACACCAATAAAAATTACCACGCCGCCTAAAAGACGTTGCCAATTAATCGGCATTTTTTCATTATCCAATAATCCCAGATGATCGACCAGCATCGACATCACCATCTGACCAAAAATAATGAGACCGCTAAGAACCAGAAAGCCAAGTTTGGGTGCTGCATAAATGCTCATACTAATCGCGTATACACCCACGATTCCCCCTAGCCATAAATACCAGGGAACACTCATCAATTCCTGTAAACCGGGTTTGGGATTGGACTGAAAAAGTACGATTACGGCGAGCACTATTGTACCAATCAAAAAGGAAAAAAATGCAGCTTGAATAGGAGAATATAAATATTCTTTCAGTTGTGTATTAATTGCAGTCTGGAGTGTCAATAAAACACCGATTGCAAAAACCAAAGGAAGTAAAATAATAAGTTGAGAAGATATTTTCATAATTTTAACTGACTAATTCTATTTAAATTTTTAGACATATCACACGATCAAATTTAATTTTAGCAGTGTTGCCGCCTAGTCATGTTAAAATTCCGCTATATCTTGTAATCGTTTTTGAGTAGTTCTTTGGCTGAATTGAATCCTGCTGCTGTCCCTTTGTCCTTATATATTCATATGCCTTGGTGTGTGCGCAAATGTCCTTATTGTGACTTCAATTCGCATGCGGTTCCGGATGGTCAGCTATCACTGGAATTGGAACAGGAATATTTACGAGCACTGGTGGAAGACTTTAAAACTCAGGTCGATTTTGCCCAAGGCCGGCAGATTCACAGTGTCTTTATTGGTGGGGGGACGCCGTCACTGATTTCTGCCCCAGGCTATCAATGGTTATTTGATCAGCTCAAAGCCGTTATTCCCTTTGCCGAAGGCTGTGAGATTACGCTGGAAGCCAATCCCGGCACAGTCGAACATGATCCGTTTGCCGGTTATTTACAGGCCGGAATTAACCGTCTGTCGATTGGGGTGCAGAGTTTTAATACCGAGCATCTCAAGCGTTTGGGACGGATTCACAGCAATGAAGATGCGATTTCTGCCATTGGGTTAGCACGTGAAGCCGGCTTTCAGCGCATTAATGTCGACTTGATGCATGGTTTGCCTGAACAGACCTTGGATCAGGCTTTGCATGATTTAAAATTGGCCGTGGAACAGGGTGCTACACATATTTCCTGGTATCAGCTAACGATTGAGCCAAATACGGTATTTTTCCGGACTCAACCGATTTTGCCTGTCGATGAAGTATTGGAAGATATTCAGGAGCAGGGTGAGCTCTACTTAAAAGCGCAGGGTTTTATCAACTATGAAGTTTCGGCTTGGCGTAAAGAACTGCCTTCAGCACATAATCTGAATTACTGGCAGTTTGGTGATTATCTGGCAATTGGCGCCGGAGCACATGGCAAAGTCACTCAGACAGATGGCGTGTATCGGTTCCAGAAAACCCGTTTACCTAAGGACTACTTAGCCAAAGTACCTGCCGAACATGTGCAGTTTAAGCGAATTGAAGATGCCGACATGCCATTTGAATTTATGATGAATGCCTTACGTTTAAATCACGGCGTGGAAGCCAAGCTCTATGCAGAACGTACTGGCCTGAGTCTGGATCGCTTGAATGAGTTGCTGAGTTCTTTGCGTGACAGAAAGTTAATGGTCGATGATCAAGATCGTCTTTCATGTACCGAGCAGGGGCATATCTTTTTAAATTCGGTACTGGAAGAATTTCTTTAATTATTTAATTTCTCCATTGTTCTAAAAGAAACCCTAATAGGAGTTTATTGGGGTTTTTTATTGCCTTAAATAAAATGCCTAAAGTCTGATTGACGCTTTCTTAAAGAGAAGTTTTCTGAGAATATTCAAAGATTAAATTAAATGAATATTATAATTTCTAGAGGGTGGGCAGGTGGATACATTATGGGATTTTCAACAGCTGGATTTAACTAATACCCGATTCTTTATTTTTGATAGTAAAAGTGATCATCTGGTTTATGAAGATCGGGACTTTAAAGAATATCATTGGGATCAGTCTAAATATAATCGAGTCAGGGAAGGGGATTTCTTTTTATATCGACGACCGCAAAAAGCCTCTGAAATTAAAAATCAATTCTATCTTTATGGTGCAGGCCGTATAGCCAAGATTATTGCACCTACTGCCATTCCTCAAAATCATCAAAAACGCCGAACCAAACCGGTCTTTGCGAAAGTGATCGATGGTATACGTTTTATAGATCCTATTCTGCAGTCCGATTTGGAAGATTTTCAATGGACTTTTAAACCACGCGGAAATACTTGGGAACATTTTTTTCAACAATATGGCATGAATGAGATCACGGCAGATGATTTTTGGCGATTACTTAAATTAGCAGGAATAGGCGAAAAACAGGATGCTTTGTTAGATACGCATTTACGTCAAGAAATCCTCGATTATAGTGTTGAAGATCAATATGCCAATGTAAAAGTTCGCGGTTCGCCACACCAGGAATTTGCTTTACAAGTTAAACTTAATTATCAATATCAATGTGCGATCTCTGGTATTAAGACCAAAGCCTTTTTAGTGGCTTCTCATATCGTACCTTGGTCTGAAAATCAGGTACATAGAAGAAATCCGCGTAATGGAATTTGTTTATCTTCTTTATTGGATCAAGCTTTCGATCAGGGATTTATCACGCTAGATAAAGGGCTTAAAGTGTGTCTTGCGAATCAAGCCAAGCAAGATGCGAGTTTATACGCCTATTTAAAACTTTATCACGGTAAACGAATCGACGTACCAAAACGTTTTGCCCCTGATCCGGTATTTTTAGCCTGGCATAGAGCACACCGGTTTTTAGAACAACCCAATGATCTTTAAAAGCGAGCGGTATGAGAGAAATGATAGGCACAAAAAAAGCACTCTAAGAGTGCTTTTTTCAATATCTTGCTTCTAAATTATAGAGCAACGATATTTACAGCTGTCGGGCCTTTTTGACCTTGAGCTACGCTGAAAGAAACCTTTTGGCCTTCAACTAAAGTTTTGAAACCTGAACCAGTGATTTCGCTGAAATGAGCAAAAACGTCTGGACCTGATTCTTGTTGAATGAAACCAAAACCTTTAGTTTCGTTGAACCATTTTACTGTACCGTTAACTGTATTAGACATAATATAACCTATTGAATCGTATGAATTTATAGCCAAAATTTCAGATGACTAACTGTAACTTTGAAAAATAAAAAGGATGGAGCTTTTTGATCTGTAATACGAAGGTTTATGACTAAAACTGCGATACTTAAAAGAAGACTAACCAAAACAAGAATTTTTCTAGTTGGGATTATCATACCGCTTATTTTGAGATATACAAGCGTTTTATTTGGCTAATTTATTAGGATATTGAAAAATATAAAATTAAATTTGTATATTTTCTATCCAGAAAGGTTTTTTAAGTTAAACAAGGGCGTCTGCGTCAATAAAAAGAGCGCCGAAGCGCTCTTTTTAACTCAATTTACAACTTAATAGTCAAAGCTAAAGTGTTCTGGAGCGAGTGCCGTCATGGTTTTAGATGGATTCACCATCGCTTCTGCGTGACCTTGGGTACGTGGCAGGATACGTTCAAAGTAGAAATCAGCAGTTTTGATTTTTGCTTTATAGAATTCTGGAACTTCCGCACCATCGCCAGAAGCCAGTTTGGCTGAAGCGACTGCGGCTTGCTGTGCCCAGAAGTACGCCATCATCACATAACCGGAGAACATCAGGAAATCGACTGACGCAGAAGAGACGATGTCACGGTCCTTACGTGCTGCCAGCATGATACGCACGGTTAATGCATTCCACTGTGCACACAGCTTGGTTAAATCCCAGGCAAAACGGCGCATGTATTTATTACGTGCATGCTGACCGCAGAATTTCAGGATTTCAGCAGTGTAATCACGAATCACTTTGCCTTTCGAGGTCAATAGCACTTTACGGCCAATCAGGTCCAGTGCCTGAACACCTGTTGTACCTTCGTACAGGGTAGAGATACGTGAGTCACGTACGATCTGTTCCATGCCCCATTCTTTGATATAGCCATGTCCACCGAAGACTTGCATACCGTGATTTGATGCCTCATAACCCATTTCGGTCAGGAAGCCTTTCAGGATTGGAGTATAGAACCCAAGATGGTCATCATGCTGTTCAAATGCTGCAGTATCGCCACGCAGCAAAGCATCATTCATGTTGTCGGCAATTTTTGCTGCATGATAAATCATGGCACGGCCACCTTCAGCAATGGCTTTTTGCGTCAATAGCATACGGCGGACATCAGCATGGTGAATGATCGCATCCGCTACTTTTTCTGGATCTTTTTTGCCAGACAAGGCACGCATTGACATACGTTCTTTAGCATAAGGTAAAGCACCCTGGAACGACAGTTCAGCATGACAAATACCCTGAATCGCAGTACCAATACGCGCCGTGTTCATAAAGGTGAACATAGCGTGCAAGCCTTTATTCGGTTCGCCAATCAGGTAGCCAGTCGCATTGTCAAAATTCAGTACAGCCGTTGCTGAAGCGCGAATCCCCATTTTGTGTTCAATCGAACCGCAGTTCACTGGATTACGCTCACCGATACCGCCATCCGCCGCAGCAATAAATTTAGGTACGATAAACAGAGAAATCCCTTTGGTACCTTGTGGTGCATCGGGCAGACGTGCCAGTACGATATGTACGATATTTTCAGTCAGGTCATGCTCACCTGCAGAAATAAAGATTTTAGTTCCTGAAATCGCATAGCTGCCATCTTCTTTCGGCTCTGCTTTGGTCTTAACTTGACCCAAGTCAGTACCACATTGCGGCTCAGTCAGACACATGGTGCCCGCCCAAGTTCCTGCAACTAAGTGAGGCAGATACGTGTTTTTCTGCTCATCGGTACCATATTGCATGATAGTGTTGATACAACCCACACTTAAACCCGGATACATCTGGAATGACCAGTTTGCAGTCCCCATCATTTCCGATTTGATCAGGTTTAAAGACATTGGCAGGTTTTGGCCACCAAATTCTTCAGGATAAGACAGACCTTGCCAGCCACCTTGTACGAACTGGTCGTAAGCTTCTTTAAAGCCTTTCGGTGTTTTTACTTCGCCATTTTCAAAATGACAGCCTTCTTCATCACCGCTTTGATTCAACGGCGACAGTACATTTTCACAGAAATCTGCAGCGCCTTCTAAGATCATATCTACCGTGTCGGCATCGGCATATTCACCATTCGACAAATTCTGGTAGTGCGCAGGGTAGTCAAGCACTTCATTCATAAGGAAGCGAATGTCGTGTAAAGGGGCTTTATATGCTGGCATGCGTTTAATCCTGATTGAAATTAGTTTTGGATTATCTGTATCGATTCTTTGATTATTCACATTCGGGATAAAAAAACATTGATGAATTCAATGAATAAAAATGTCAGAAAAGCTAATCGATTTTTAAGGCTAATGAATGAAATCATCGAATTTCATCATTAGGTGTTTACATTACAGGAAGATTAAAAACTTGTTATATCAATAGAATTTAATGAGTTAAAAGGTGATTTGTCCAGTATATTTTTGTATGAATTGTGCTCGGATTCAGGTGGCAAAATAACTCATTTTAAAATGTCATTAAAACCAATCCATGGTTTTTCAGCTTATAAAAAGTAGTAGGAGGGAAGTAAAGGGTTGCAGTTGCAACCCGAGCTGAACTCATTAGAGAGATAGGGGTTTTAAAGAAACTCTTTTAAATCCGGTTTGATACCATTCCAGATGTAAAAAGATTCAATTGCTTGACCGACCAGCATGCCAAAACCTTCAGATGTCGGTACACCGCGTGCCTTGGCTTGATCCAGAAAGGAAGAAGGTTTGCCATAGGCCATTTCATAGGCCCGTTTAAACTGTAGCGTTTCCGGTAAAACCAGGGCATCACCGCTGAGACTGGCAGAAGTGGCATTAATCATCAAATCAAATTCACCGGCTAAAGTGTCTAGTGAAATCGCCTGTAATTCGACTTGCGGTACGGCATTCTGAAGATCAGCGACCAGTTGTTCCGCCCGTGCCAAGGTACGATTGGCGATCACGATTTTTTTCGCACCTGCTTGGGTTAGTGGATAAATCACACCACGCGTGGCACCGCCTGCTCCAATAATCAGAATATTGGTATTTTCCAGTGGCCAGTCTAAGGCACGGATGGCTTCAACCAGTCCCTGACCATCGGTATTGTCGCCATGCAGGATGCCATTTTCCATCCATAGCGTATTCACTGCTTTGGCAATTTTGGCCCGTTCACTCAGCACCTGACATTGGCCAAAAGCCTGCTCTTTGAAGGGGACAGTAACATTCAGGCCGCTACCGCCCTGGCCAAAGAATTCCTGAATGTTGGCTTCAAAGCCATCCAGTGGAGCCAAACGTTTACTATAATTCAGGTCGATCCCAGTTTTGGCTGCAAAGGCGTGGTGCAATTCTGGAGAACGTGATTGTTCAATCGGGTTACCAATCACGGCAAATTTTTTGCTCATTTCACAATGTCCATGTGCGGAAATGGCCATCAATATACGTGAAAAAGCGCAGGGACTAAAGCCTGCGCGATTTTAAATTGCTGCTAAGTTATCAGGGTTTTAGGAGCTGCAAATATCCATAATATGTTCCGCAAACATCAGCGCCATACTGAGAACAACCCCAAGCCCAGTCAGGATACTCACCAGAATAGCGGCGCCATCCAGAATCAGATTATGACTCAAAATTGCGGTACTCATCGCGCTGATGGCGAGCGCCAGAAAAAGCCAAAAGGCCAACACAGGTAGATTTAATTGAAGATTATGCATTGTTATTCTCACTAGACATCAAATGGAATATGATCGATGTAGCGATAGGGTGCCGCGATCAAATCAGGTATTTCTATGCAGCAGTATAGAGGATATATCTATTAAAGCAGCCCTCTATTTGAGGGCCGTTTGTATCATTTCATTGCGTTGGATTTTAATTCTGTTAACCAGTCATGTGGTTTCAGGTAGTAATCTGTTAAGCGTTTTTCCGGTGAGCCCTCATCCCATTCAGGGCGATATGACCATCCGGTAAGCGGGGGCAGGCTGACCAGAATCGATTCAATCCGGCCACCAGTCTGCAAGCCAAACAGGGTGCCGCGGTCATAAACCAGATTGTATTCCACATAACGGCCGCGACGGTATAACTGAAACTCGCGTTGTGCTTCGGTATAAGGCTTATCCTGATTGCGCTGGAAAATCGGCAGAATGGCTTCCAGATATCCATTGCCTACAGCCTGCATATACTGGAAACAGGTTTCAAAATCCCATTGATTCAGGTCGTCAAAAAACAAGCCGCCAACGCCACGCTGTTCATCACGATGTTTCAGATAAAAATAATCATCACACCATTGTTTATGTTCAGGATAAACCTCTTCGCCGAATGGCGCACATAGATCATGCGCCGTTTGATGCCAAGACAGTACATCTTCATCATTCGGATAAAACGGGGTCAGGTCAAAACCGCCACCAAACCACCAAATCGGATCTTGGCCTTCTTTTTCAGCCACAAATAAACGCACGTTGGCATGCGAAGTCGGTATATTCGGGTTTTTTGGATGGATGACCAGTGATACCCCCATCGCTTGCGCTTTGGCGCCAGCAATATTAGGATGACGTTCGGTCGCAGAAGCAGGTAGCTTGGAAATGTTGATGTGAGAGAACATCACACCGCCTTTTTCAATCACCGTACCATTTTGCAAAACACGTGAACGGCCGCCACCACCTTCCGGACGCTCCCAGTCATCGATGATAAATTCAGCCGTACCGCCGCCAGCACGTTCCTGCTGTTCTAGTGCTGCACAAATCCGTGCCTGTAAGTCGAGGAGAAATTCACGAACGCGTTGAATATCCGTAGATGTAGGATGCTGCATCAGAGCCTCGTAAGAAAATAAAAAAACTAACGACATCAAAGCATAAAATCAGTCAAAGATTAAGGTCTATTTGGCAATGCAGTTGATCGGTCTAGACTTTAAATTTCAAGATTCATAAGCAGAATATGGCATTTAATCCGACTAAATGGCTAGGTTGAATTCTTCTTTCAAGCTCAGCACAATAACTCACAAGCGCTCATTAGCTTGAGCATTTCTCGATGGTAATAGGTGGGTGTCATGTCGGTACAGGTCAATTCCCTGATTCAAAAATACAATGTTCCCGGTCCGCGCTATACCAGTTATCCCACTGTTCCGTATTGGGAAGAGCAGAATTTCTCACTGGAACAATGGAAGCAAACGCTAAAAAAGTCTTTTGCAGAATCCAATCAAAACGAAGGCATTAGTTTGTATATCCATTTACCATTTTGCGAAAGCCTGTGTACCTTTTGTGGTTGCCATAAGAGAGTCACAAAAAAACATGAAATGGAACAGCCTTATATTCAGGCGGTATTAAAAGAATGGGATTTATATTGTGAGCTATTACAAGAAAAGCCCATCATTAAAGAGATTCATTTGGGCGGGGGGACGCCGACCTTTTTTTCAATGGCGCATCTCGCTCAACTGATTCAAGGCATTCTGGCCAAAGCTGACATAGCGCCTGTACATGAATTCAGTTTTGAAGGCCATCCTAACAATACCATGCGTGAGCATTTGCAAGGTTTATATGACCTTGGCTTTCGTCGAGTCAGTTATGGGGTACAAGATTATAATGAAACCGTGCAAAAGGCGATTCACCGGATTCAGCCTTATGAAAATGTTAAACAGGTAACCGAATGGGCGCGAGAAATTGGCTATGAATCGATTTCCCATGATCTGGTCTTTGGTCTGCCATTTCAGAGTCTGGAAGATGTTTTAAATACTATTGAACAAACCAATTCGCTCTTGCCGGACCGTCTGGCTTTATATAGCTATGCACATGTGCCCTGGATTAAAGGCAATGGTCAGCGCGGTTTTAAAGATGCCGATGTGCCCAAAGATGCAATCAAACGGGAATGCTATGAAGAAGGTAAAAAGAAGTTACTCGCGCATGGTTATCATGAAATCGGTATGGATCATTTTGCCTTAGAAAAAGATGCGATGTACCAGTCCTTTCAAGCTGGAACATTGCACCGCAATTTTATGGGATATACCGCCTCTAAAACCCAGGTGATGATTGGACTCGGGATTTCTTCGATCAGCGATAGCTGGTACAGCTTTGCCCAGAATGTGAAAACCATTGAAGAATATTATGAATGCCTGGCGCGCAATGAAATTCCGGTATTTAAAGGACATGTCTTAAATCAGGAAGATTTGATCATCCGGCAACATATTCTAAATTTGATGTGCAGCTTTAGCACCTCATGGGAAAATTCCGAGATGCTTTTCCCTGAAATTGATGAGGTTTTGGAACAGCTTGACGAAATGGCACAGGATGGTTTGATTCAATTTTCAGACTCGTCAGTCACGATTCTGGAGAAAGGGAAACCATTTGTACGCAATATTTGTATGGCTTTTGATTTACGTTTAAAGCGACGCATACCGGAGAACCGGATTTTCTCCATGACGATTTAGAATCTCTTCCTAAGCTATAAAAATCCCTCCAAACCTTTCTTTAAAAAGGGAGGCTTACTTTCCCCTCTTTTTTAAAGAGGGGCTAGGGGAGATTCTTTAAAAATCATCCTTTTTATAAAGATGTGCCATGCGTTCGTGCTTGGTCTTGAGATATTGTTCATTAAAAGGGTTTAAACCCACAGTCAAAGGCACACGATCGATCACATTAATGCCTTGTGCTTTTAAGGCTTCTATTTTTGAAGGGTTATTGGTCACGAGACGTACCGATTTTACCTGTAAATGATCCAGCATAATGCTACACATGTCGTATTGGCGTGCATCCGCCGGTAGGTTCAGCATCAGGTTGGCATCTACTGTGTCATGTCCCTGATCTTGCAGGGCATAAGCACGAATTTTATTGGTCAGGCCAATGCCACGACCTTCCTGACGCAAATACAGAATGACTCCGCGGCCTAATTCATTGATCAGTTTTAAAGTCGCTTGCAATTGCGGGCCACAGTCGCATTTGAGTGAAGCAAAGGCATCACCGGTTAAACATTCAGAATGTACGCGAACCACCACAGGTTCATCTGATACTTCTTCAAGTCCTTTGGAAAGTGCGACATGTTCTTCGCCAGTCTCAGGGTCTTGAAATACAGTAATTTTAAATTCACCGTGAGCGGTAGGTAATCTTGACGTTGCGACAAATTCGATTGGCACAGCTGAACCCGTTAAATCCTGAAATTGGCTAAAGTATAGCGTAATGCTTGAACATTGGTAGAATTGCAAAGTCGAAATTCTGCAATAGATTTTCTTTTTTGTAGAAAGCGAACGATAATAGTTGATAAATAGTAAGATTATTCAGGATAATCGTAGGCTGCAATTTTTTCACCCCGACGAGATCATTGTTTAATATTGCATCGCTAGAAGCGTAGCTGAATTGAAGCTGCTACAATTCAGCTATATGATCGGGTACTCCCCATTAACCTAGCTTTAGATTTGCCAGGCTTTAGAAGGCTTTGCCATAATATGCTGTATACAGAAATCCCAACTCAACGCCCTGTAACACCGTTGCTTGATGCGATCAATCATCCTGAGCAACTGCGTGCACTCGAGCAAAGCCAGCTAGAACAAGTGGCGGATGAGTTACGTCAATTCATTTTGTATGCTGCCGGGCAAAGTGGTGGACATTTTGGTGCCAACCTCGGTGTGATTGAACTCACCGTGGCCTTACATTATTGTTTTAATACGCCGCATGATCGCCTGATCTGGGATGTAGGTCATCAAGCGTATCCACATAAAGTGTTAACTGGTCGTCGTGAACAGCTCACCACCATTCGTGCCAAAGACGGTCTGGCTGCGTTTCCGGCTAGAGAAGAGTCTGAATTTGATACTTTTGGGGTAGGGCATTCTTCGACGGCAATTTCTGCTGGCCTAGGTATGGCACTGGCACGTCGTTATCAGAATAATCCGTGTGAAGTTGTGTCGATTATTGGCGATGGTGCCATGACAGCGGGTATGGCCTTTGAAGCCTTGAATGATGCCGTGGCACACAGTGCTGATCTGATGGTGGTGCTGAACGACAATGATATGTCGATTTCTTGCAGTACCGGTGGTTTTGCCAAACATCTGGCTGCCATTTGGGAGCGCGGTGAATTCGTTAATGTTACCGAGCAGGGTGAGGCATATGTACAGCCACATCCGGAATGGTTGTATAACTCGCGTTTACACAGTGCAGCGACCGATGCTGCAGATAACTTATTCCAAGCCATTGGCTTTGACTATTTTGGCCCATACGATGGTCACGATGTCAAACAACTGGTGCATGTCTTTAATGCGCTGAAAAAGCGTAAAGGCCCCCGTCTGATTCATATCTATACCAAAAAAGGCAAGGGCTTTGCTCCGGCAGAATCGGATCAAATCAAGTATCACGCGATTAGCAAACTCAATGCCGTTGTTGCCAGCAATACTGCGCCGAAATATTCGGATGTATTTGGGCAATGGCTTTGCGATGAAGCGGCACAAGACACACGTTTGCTCGCGATTACTCCCGCCATGTGCGAAGGCTCAGGCATGGTGAAGTTTGCCAAAGAATATCCGGAACGTTTCTTTGATGTAGCAATTGCCGAACAGCATGCAGTTACCTTGGCTGCCGGTATGGCTTGTGAAGGCTTGAAGCCGGTGGTTGCAATTTACTCGACTTTCCTGCAACGCGGTTATGATCAACTGGTACATGACGTGGCTTTGCAGAATCTGGATGTTACTTTCGGTATTGATCGTGCTGGTCTGGTCGGTGAAGATGGCCCGACCCATGCCGGTGCTTATGACTATGCCTATATGCGTACTATCCCGAATATCGTGATCATGGCGCCGAAAGACGAAAATGAATGTCGTCAAATGTTGCATACTGCGTATTTATATCCAGGACCGGCAGCGGTACGTTATCCGCGTGGCAATGGACTGGGCGTCGAGATTCAGCAAAAGATGGTTGAGATTCCGATCGGTCAGGCGGAAATTGTGGCCAGTTTTAATGGGCAATATGACGAATATATTTCTGTGCTGGCCTTTGGTAGCCGGGTACAGGCCGCAATCGACGCTGCTGAAGCATTTGCCGTGAAACATGAGATTGGCGTGCGTGTAATCAACATGCGTTTTGTCAAACCGTTAGATACCCAAATGCTCGATGATCTGGCATTGACGACCAGTCTGTTTGTCACGGTAGAAGAACATGCGGTGATGGGCGGTGCGGGTAGTGCCGTGAATGAATATCTGGCAGAAGCGCAGATTGTCAAACCGATACTGAATTTGGGTCTGGATGATACATTTATGGCGCAAGCGACCCATGCACAGATGTTGCAGCAAGCGGGTCTGGATGCGCAAGGCATTGAAAAATCGATCAATCAGGCTTGGTCCAGCCTAGGGCAAAGCGTCTTGTCATAATATCTTAAAAATTTTAGACACATTTTTCCCAAAAAAGCCCTGATATTTGCTAAGATATCGGGGCTTTTATGCATTATTCTTTATCAGTGTCTTCAAATTTGTAGTGGGTGTTCAATGGAACCTATGGTGGTGATGGCTGCGCGTGCGGCTCAGTTAGTTGGTCAAGAGCTTTTAAAAGCGCATCAGAATCGTCATAAACTTGATCTACAAGTCGAAGAAAAAGGAATTGATGGTCCGGTAACGCGTGTAGATCGTTATTTGGAACAGTTGACCATCGATACCCTACGTAAAAGTTATAAAAATCACAGTTTCCTTGGTGAAGAGTTTGGCTATCAGGAAGGTAAAGGTCATGACGCCGATTGGTGTTGGGTGATCGATCCGCTAGATGGTACTTTAAACTTCATTAACGGTTTCCCGCATTTCTGTATCTCTATCGCAGTTCAGCACAAAGGCATTACTCAACACGGGGTGATTTATGACCCGGTGAAAGATGAGCTATTCTCTGCCAGTCGTGGTCGTGGTGCCATGATGAACCAGCGCCGTATTCGTGTAAATGTTAAAGACAGCCTGGAAAATACCTTTATGGCTGTTGGTCACGCTTATCGTGCCAAGCGTAATGGCGAAGTTGTGTCTTATGCCAAGAATCATTTTCAAACCCTGTTAAACGTAACTGAAGCTGGCGCGCAATATCGTCGTTCAGGTTCTGCAGCATTGGATTTAGCCTATGTTGCTGCAGGTCGTTTCGATGGTTATTTCGAACTTGGTTTAAAGCCTTGGGATATCGCAGCTGGCGAATTGATCGTGAAAGAAGCAGGCGGTACTGTAGTTGATGCACGTGGTGGTAGCGACTCTATGGAAAATGGTCAAGTTTTGGCTTGTTCAATGAAAATGCTTAAGCCTTTAATGCAAGCAGTTGTTCCTGCTTGGGGCGAAGCAGCAAAATAATCGGGTTTAGATGAATTAGATCTAATATTGAGAAAAGGCGTCCTTCGGGATGCCTTTTTTATGCATGGGAATCTAGGTCACTAGTTACTGATATAAAGTTGTTGATCTTTGCTTGAATACTGGAAATATCAGGTGAATTGGCGAAAAGTAACTTTTTATACCGACTATTACATTTTTTATTGTATTTTAAGTATTAGAAATATATAGATAAATTATGAAAGAGGAAAATTAGTTTTAAAACTTAATGACATTGTGGAATATTCTGCTATAATTCCGCCACGCACTTAATTTCTGTTCTTTACCTGAACACTATCTTCTAATCATTGTATGCGCGTGCTGTCCATAGAGAGGACATATCCTTCGCGCCCCAATCGCTTAAGCGATTCCTTCAGGTTTGCGGCCGTAATCATGCGTGCGTTATATCCACATCGTCGTTACTCGGATCGCTGCTGAATCCTAATATTTTCAGCATTATTTGCTGTGCCGCTTTTTGCCGATGTCCATAATTGTTATTTATTAAATGGAGCACCCACTTCAGGGTGAATACTCTCTATGAGCAAAACTTTTGCTGATTTTTCCCTCGACGAATCTCTAACCCAGGCTCTCGACGCTTTAGGCTTTACTACTCCTACTCCTGTACAAGAACAAGCGATTCCAGCTGCGCTTGAAGGCAAAGACCTTCTTGTGTCAAGCCAAACAGGTTCTGGTAAAACTGCTGCATTCTTACTGCCTACGTTAAATGCGTTGGCAAACCAAGATACATTAGTACCGTTTAAAGACCGTATGAAAGCGGTTACTCAACCAAATATTTTGGTGATTTCACCAACTCGTGAATTGGCACAACAGGTATGTCAAGACGCGATTGCATTTGTACGTCACATGAAAGGCGTGCGTATTGCCGCAATCATGGGTGGTATGCCTTTTGGTAAGCAAATTCAACAGTTAAAAGGCGCGCAAGTTGTTGTTGCAACTCCAGGTCGTTTACTTGACTTGGTGAATCGTCGTCAAATCAAATTGGATAAAGTTGACGCATTAATCGTCGATGAAGCTGACCGTATGCTTGACCTGGGTTTCTCTGAAGACTTAGAAGCAATTGGTGAGTTGGCTGCAAACCGCAAACAAACTCTTATGTTCTCTGCGACTTTTGCACCACGTATCATTACACTTGCAGAACGCATGATGAATGACCCAATGCGTATTTCGATCGAAACTGGTCACTCTACAAATACTGATATTACTCAGACTTTGCATTGGACTGACGGTTTCGAGCACAAGAAAAAACTTCTTACTCACTGGTTGAACGAAGAAGACGTTGATCAAGCAGTTGTATTTGCGTCAACTCAAGAAGACACAGATATGTTGGCTGAAGAACTTGCTGAAGCAGGTCTATCAGTTGTAGCACTTCACGGTGCTATGCCACAAACTGTTCGTAACCGTCGTTTACGTAGCATCCGTGAAGGTCGTGCGAAGATTTTGGTTGCAACTGACGTTGCAGCGCGTGGTCTTGACGTACCAACAATTTCACACGTCATCAACTTCGGTCTTCCAATGAAGAACGAAGACTATGTACACCGTATCGGTCGTACAGGTCGTGCGGGTCGTACTGGTAAAGCAATTACTTTGGCGACTTACCGTGAACGCGGTAAAATCCGTGCTTTGGAAGACTTCCTTGATGCGCGTCTAAACGTATCTGAAATTGAAGGTCTTGAGCCATCTCCACCTCCTGCACGTGGTAGCCGTGATGGCGCTGGTCGCGGTCGTGGCCGTGATGGCGGTCGTCGTGATGGCGGTCGTGGTGGTTTCGGTGGCGGTCGTCGTTTTGAAGGCGAAAGCAACTTCAAACGTCGTGAAGGCGGTGATGATCGTCCACGTCGTAGCTTCGATGACAAACCTCGTGGCGAACGTCCAGCATTTGGCGAAGATCGTCCACGTCGTGACTTTGGTGATCGTCCAGCTCCACGTCGTGAAGGCGGTTTCGGTGATCGTCCACAACGTTCGTTTGATGACCGTCCAAAGCGTGACTTCGGTGATCGTCCAGCTCCACGTCGTGAAGGCGGTTTCGGTGATCGTCCACAACGTTCGTTTGATGACCGTCCACAACGTTCGTTTGATGACCGTCCAAAGCGTGACTTCGGTGATCGTCCAGCTCCACGTCGTGAAGGTGGTTTTGGTGACCGTCCTCGTTCTAATGATGACAACCGTGGCAACCGTGTAGATTATAAACCAGCTCGTGAAGGCGGTTATGGTGATCGTCCAAAACGTGATTTTGGTGATCGTTCAGCTCCACGTCGTGAAGGCGGTTTCGGTGATCGTCCAGCGCGTTCATTCGGTGATGACCGTCCAAAGCGTGATTTCGGTGATCGTCCAGTACGTCGCAACTTTGATGACAAGCCACGTGGTGAACGTTCGTTCGGTGGTGAAGATCGTCCACGTCGTAAATTTAACGACTAATTCAGTCGCTAGATGAAGATAAAAAACCGGTAGAAATACCGGTTTTTTTATGCATTGAGTTTTTTGCTTTTTAACGTAAAATGTCTACTAAATCATATTTTGTCAGGGTTATGATAATTATTAATATGAAAAGCTTAGCTCTTCGATCTCAATTGATAGAGGTGTATATGCCATATATCGCATTGACTTTGATTTTATGTAATATTATCTATTATTTATACAGCCTTTTTAATTAATCAATGTGCTTGAATCAAGCTTAAGTGCATATTTTTATTATAAAAAATACGAAATAATCCATTGTTGTCATTTTTTTATGATATTAAACCATCTTTTTCAACTGCTAACATTTTGAACTTCGTTCCTTTATAGTATGCATGCTGAAAAAATGCAGGAATAAACTCAGCTATGAAAAATCAAACAGCGCGAGATACTCAATCTCTGATTGAAGTCAAGAATCTGAGCTTCAAGCGGGGTGAGCGCGTGATTTATGACGACGTGAGTTTAAATATTCGTCGTGGGCAGATTACCGCCATTATGGGACCATCCGGTACTGGTAAAACCACCTTATTAAGACTGATTGGTGGGCAGCTGGTTCCTGAGCATGGTCAGGTTTTATTGGACGGCAAGGATATTGCCACGATGTCACGTTCCGAACTTTTTTCAGCACGTGCACGGATGGGCATGCTGTTTCAGAGCGGTGCTTTGTTTACCGATATGAGCGTGTATGAAAATGTCGCATTTCCGATTCGAGCACATACTAAATTGCCGGAACATCTGATTAAGGAAATCGTGGCACTGAAGCTGGAATCAGTCGGTTTACGTGGTGCAGAACAGATGATGCCGTCTGAACTATCCGGTGGTATGAACCGACGCGTGGCTTTGGCCCGTGCGATTGCGCTGGATCCTGAGCTGATCATGTACGATGAACCCTTTGCCGGACAAGATCCGATTGTGATGGGCGTTTTGACTCGTCTGATCCGTTCATTACGTGAAGCACTGGACTTAACCACAATTATTGTCTCGCATGATGTTGCAGAAACTTTATCAATTGCAGACTACATCTATGTGGTGGCAGAAGGCAAAATTCAGGGCGAGGGCACACCGGCAGAGCTGAAAGCGCATCCGTCTGCTTTTGTACAGCAATTCCTGACCGGTTCGGTAGAAGGTCCGGTGGATTATCAGTTTAGTCATCAAGCTTATTTAAGTGATGAGGTTCGTTCATGAATGCAATTGCCGCATTAGGTAGACGCGTTATTGAACGTGTACAGGGGATTGGGGTCGCGACCCTGATGCTGTTGCAGATTTTATTTTCCATGCCGACCTGGCTTGGCGTAAAGCTGTTTATTTATCAGATGTATCGGGTTGGGGTATTGTCCCTGCTGATTATTGTGGTTTCTGGCCTGTTTATTGGTGCCGTGCTTGGTTTACAGATGTTTAGCATCTTGTCGACCTTTGGTAGTGAGTCGATGCTAGGAACAGCGGTCGCGTTGACCTTGCTGCGTGAACTGGCACCTGTGGTCGCTGCTTTGCTATTTGCAGGACGTGCCGGTTCAGCCTTGACTGCGGAAATTGGCCTGATGAAAGCTACTGAACAATTGTCCAGTATGGAAATGATCGGTGTCGATCCATTGAAGCGGGTGATTTCGCCGCGTCTTTGGGCAGGGATTTTTAGCTTGCCAATGCTTTCCGTCATCTTTGCCGCAGTTGGCATTATGGGCGGTAAAATGGTCGGGGTAGATTTCCTGGGTGCCGATGAAGGCGCTTATTGGAGCGGCATGGAAAGCAGCGTGCAATTCTATAAAGATGTCTTGAATGGCACCATTATTAAAAGTTTTGTATTCGCATTAATTTGTACCTGGATTGCGGTGTATCAAGGCTATGCCTGTGTCCCGACATCGGAAGGTATTGCAACTTCTACAACGCGTACAGTCGTGTATTCTTCACTGTGCGTTTTAGGCTTTGATTTTGTGTTGACTGCGGTCATGTTCGGAGGTGTTTAATGAAATCACGTACTAGTGAGCTGGCCGTTGGTGTTTTTGTTATTTTGTTTGGTATTGCCTTATTTTTCCTGGCGATGCGTGTCAGTGGTCTGGTCGGACACAATATTTCCGACAGCTATAAAATGACAGCGACTTTTGAAAATGTAAATGGGATCAAGCCACGTGCCAAAGTGGCATTGAGTGGTGTGAAAGTGGGGCAGGTGGATGATATTACCCTGGATCCAGTGACGCGTCTGGCGACCGTGCATATGACCCTGGATGGCTCATTGACCTCGTTTAATGCTGAACAGTTAAAGCAGGTTCAGCAGGAAGCACTGGAAGAGTTACGTTATAGTTCGGACTATACGGCTGCTACCCCTGCGCAACAAAAAGACATGGAAAAACAACTGTTAGCTAACATGAAATCCATCACCAATATTGATGAGGATGCTTATATTATGGTAGCGACCAATGGGTTATTGGGTGAAAAATACCTGAAAATTATTCCAGGTGGTGGTCTGAACTATTTGAAACGTGGTGATCAGATTGCCAATACCCAAGGCACCATGGAAATTGAAGATTTAGTGACGAAGTTCATTACTGGCGGTGCCGGTAAATCGTCGGATAGTCAAGAAACTACCCCAGAACAGGCGACAGTTTCAGAATCGACTGATGCAGAACCTGCATTTGTTGAATAATAGATTGAGGAGATTTCAGTGAAAACTTTAGTAAAACAAACGCTTGCAGCAAGCATTCTTTCCACAATGGTTGCTGGTACAGTGTTTGCTGCACCGTCTGAAGCACCACCTGCTTTTATTAAAAAAGTGGCAGATGGTTTGATTGAGCGCCTCAAAGCCGATAATGCAAAATTGCAGAACAATCCGGCGCTGGTCAAAGCGATTGTCCGCCAGAATTTGGATCCATACATTGATTCACAGTCTTTCACGCGTATTGTGATGGGGACTTATGCGACGAACCAGTATAGTACTGCTGCACAGCGCGCGCAGTTTGAAAAGAATTTCCGTGAAACGCTCATTGAAAATTATGGTTCTGCATTTTCCAAGTTCAGCAATCAGACCTATAGCGTGCGTCCGTACAAGGCCAGCAATAGCAAAAATCCTGTTGTAACCATCGACTTTAATAATAAAGGCGAGAAAATTCCGGTAGCGTTTCAGCTGGTGGACAAAGGTTCACAATGGAAAATCCGCAACATCAACGTATCGGGTATCGATCTAGGTTTGCAATTCCGTAACCAGTTTGCTGCGACAGTCAAACGTAATGGCGGTAATATAGATAAAGCCATTGCTAACTTCAAACCGGATGCAGAAGCTGCAATCGACAAGAACAAGAAATAATCAGATAGGTGAGCCGTGATTGTATTCAAGGATCAGGAATTGCAGGTTTCAGGCAAGATTGACTATGCCAATGCGCAGGACTATTACCTAAATGGTCTGCGTGTGGTTCAGTCACAGAGCAAGTTTCCGCTTGTGGTTAATCTGGCTGGGCTTGAAAGTGGTAGTACTTTGGCTTTGGCAGTATTGGTGCGCTGGTTGCGCCAGACGCCTCAAGCGCAAGGACTACAGTTTAAAGCTGTCCCTGCTAAAATGATGAATATCATTCAGGCCTGTCATTTACAGGATGATTTACAAATCATTTAGTAAATAAAAAAGCACCGAAAGGTGCTTTTTTATTGTTGATACATTTTAAAAGTAAATTCCTTCCTTTATCAAAAGGAGGTTAGGAAGGATTAAAATATGACCTCACCCTAACCCTCTCCTAAAAGGAGAGGGAACTTCCTCTCTAAATTTATGGAGAGAAATGATATTTTTAAAAACTACTATCTCAATAAATATTGGAAGTCCTCTCTCCCTATGGGAGAGAGTTAGAGAGAGGGTGAAGAAATTAAATCCACTTCTTCCATCTAAAGTAAATCAATGGCCCGATTAAAAAGCCGATCAAAATAATACTGACCATAATGAAGCTCATGGTGCCTTGTGCAAAAGGCAGAACTTCGATATTCATGCCATAAATACTGGCGATCAGCATCGGTGGCGCAAGCATACTTGGCAAGATCGAGAATCGACGAATCGTATCGTTCTGTTCCGTGTTAATGAATCCGGACGTGGTATCGAGCAGGAAGCGCACTTTCTGAAACAGGAAGGCATCATGTTCAACCAGCGAGCGGACATCTTCACTAAGTTCTCGGATATCCGCATCATAAATATGACTGCCTAAGGCGCGTGGACGAGACAGGAAAGTCAGAACACGACGTAAATCGATCAGACAGAGCTGCGCTTTACCGAGCATATCTTCCAGTTGAGCTAGTCGGGTAATCATGTCATCCAGATCAAGAATCTGCTCACGATGGCGGTTATTCAACACTTCAGTTGAATATTTCTCTAAATCTTTATGTACATCTTCCAGAATATCGGCCAGCTCATCCAGTTTGGCTTCGAGCAGGCCCAATAAAATCCAGGTCGGATCTTTATAATCGATTTCATAATCATTGCGGCGCGCACGGGCACGGAAGGCACGAAAAGCCACCAACTTTTCGCCACGCAAGGTAAAAAGACGGTCCTTATGCAGAATGAATGCTACGGTTTGTACCGTCGCCAGCATGCTGGATTCATCTTCGTTTTCATTCTCGACCTGATAGTTTTTATTTTTGGTTAAAAAATAGGTGCTGATATGCAAAATACCGTCATCATCACGGTAAAATCGGGCACTAGAGGAGATATCTTCCAGCGATTTTAAGGTCGGTAAGTTTTGCGCATAGGCATCTAGAATCCATTGCTGCTCTTCTTGTGAAGGTGCAATCAGATCAAGCCATACTAAATCTGGATGCAGGTCGAAATCACCATTAATCGTGATATCTTCTAAGCTACCGCGCTCTGTGGCGTAAAAGGCTTCAAGCATGCTGTCTTTTCTCCCTGGCGCAGTATGTGAATTGGAATGGGTGTATTTTAGACAAGGAATTGAATAAAAACACTGATATTAAGCAGTTATTTTTGGAAAAAGCGCGCTTGCAGCGATTTCGTACAATATAGCGTCAATTGGAGAGTGAAATGATGAATTCTATTGCAATTTTTTGTGGTTCAGCACTGGGCTCGGATCCTCTCTATGCCCAGATTGCCGAAAAGGTTGGCCAAACCTTGGCAGCAAGGCATCAGACGCTGGTCTATGGCGGTGGTCGTTCTGGCTTGATGGGGATTATCGCTGATAGTGCTTTGGCTGCTGGTGGCAAGGTGATTGGTGTAATTCCAAGACAGTTGGTCAATCGTGAAATGGCGCATCCGCATATTACCGAGCTATTTGTGGTCGATAATATGCATGAACGTAAAACCCGCATGTCGGAACTGGCACAGGGATTTATTGCCATTCCGGGTGGTGCAGGAACGCTGGAAGAAATTTTTGAACAATGGACCTGGGCACAGTTGGGAATTCATCAAAAGCCGTGTGCTTTTTTAAATGTCGATGGTTTTTATGATGATTTACTCAAATTTATCCATATGACGACTGAGAAAGGTTTTACCAAAGCGCGCTTTAGCGATGCTTTGATTGTTAGTGATAATCTGGATGATATTTTACGCCAATTTGAAAGTTATCAGCCGCCTGAAGCGAAATGGGGTATGGTCGATCAGACCGATCTTGTAAAATAAACTGTCCACAGCATGATTTGTAGAAAATAAATGAACGTGATTACGGTGGCTGCAGCCATTATTTTAAATGAAGCGCAGCAACTGCTGGTGGTTCGCAAAAAAGGGACGTCCTGCTTTATGCAGGTTGGTGGCAAGCTGGAGCCAAATGAGGCACCAGAAGTAACGATGTTGCGTGAAATTCAGGAAGAAATTGGCACACAGGCGCAGATTCAGCAATTCATTGGGCGTTTTGAAACCCAGACGGCGAATGAACCAGATCATCAACTGGTAAGTTATGTCTATTGGGTAAGTCTGGATCAGGCGCCAAAAATTGAAGCGGAAATTGCCGAAATGAAATGGGTCAATCTGGATGAAAAAGAGCTACGACTCGCACCCTTGACTACGGAAATTGTGATTCCATGGGTCAAGTCACAGTTACTTGCCCAAGCTTAAATTTTCAGATTTGCGCGCCTGCCAGACAGGCTGCATAAATTTTTTGGCAGCCCAATCGTTCAAGTGTTTGGCTGAGTGCCCGAATCGAGCTGCCAGTCGTGACGACATCATCAATAATCAGCACCCGACGATACCGTAGCTTTGAAATCGTGCTGATCTGGAATTGCGACTGGATGTCTTCAATCCGCTCCAGCCGGCTTAGACCTTTCTGTGAATGTTGCTTTAGTCGGGTAATCGGTTGCCAGATGGGTACATTCAGCTTTTTCGCCACATGTTTTGCCAGCACCAGAGATTGATTATACCCGCGCTCTGCCAGACGCTCATTCGAGATCGGCATCGGTACAATTGCACTGACTTTAGGCAGGTCTAAACTTAACAGCGCACCTGCCAGTAAATTTTGCAAATGCAGTGTCTGTTCATATTTAAACAGTTGAATCAGCCGGTCCATCGGATAGGCATAGTCGCAGGCAATCTGGAACTGCATTTCCTGCCGTTGAATGGTTTGATGTGCCCAGGGTAATTGTCGCCAGCAATCTTCACAGACTGAATGAATGGTTTGATGATCGGTTAGACAGAGCTGACAGGGCTGTAAGCAGCTCAGCCAGGATTTTCCGTGTTGCAGTAATTTAAACATAGGCATAGCGCGGTGCTTCCGGTAGCCAGCGTTGCAATAATGCCTCCGCCTGATCGGGATAATCCTTGAGCATCTGCTGGGCCACATAATGTGCTTGATTGAGCAGGTGATCATCACGTTCCAGTTTGGCCACACGGAAATTCATGTCGCCAGTCTGTTTGGTTCCAAGCAGTTCACCTGGGCCACGCAATTCCAGGTCTTTCTCGGCAATCATGAAACCATCATTAGTTTCGCGCATGATTCTTAAGCGTTCCTGACCATTTTGAGACAGCGGATGTTTATACAGTAGGGCACAGAAACTGGCTTTGGCGCCACGACCGACCCGGCCCCGTAACTGATGCAATTGAGATAGGCCCAGACGTTCAGCATTTTCAATTACCATGATGGAAGCATTGGGTACATCTACCCCGACTTCGATCACGGTGGTGGCAATCAGGAGCTGTAATTCATTATTTTTAAACTGCTGCATTACCGCCTGTTTTTCATCGGCTTTCATCTTGCCATGTACCAGTCCGATATTCAGCGCAGGAAAGCGCTCGCGAATTTCGGCAAAGGTCGCTTCTGCGGCCTGAGCATCCAGGGTTTCGGACTGTTCTACCAGTGTACACACCCAATATGCCTGCTTACCTTCAGCACAGTTGCTGGCAATCCGTTGCAAGACTTCTTCGCGTCGATCTAATGGAATGGTCACGGTCTGAATCGGGGTACGGCCCGGCGGCAGCTCGTCAATCACCGAGGTATCCAGATCACCATAGGCAGACATGGCCAGTGTGCGGGGAATCGGAGTCGCAGTCATCACCAGTTGATGCGGAGACATACCATCTAGCCCTTTATTTCTGAGTGCAAGGCGCTGATCCACACCAAAGCGGTGCTGTTCATCAATAATCACCAGACCCAGTTTGGCAAACTCGACATTTTCCTGAAACAGGGCATGCGTTCCGATCACCAGATGGGCGCTGCCATCCCGAATCACCTGTTCCGCTGCGGCGCGAGCTTTACCTTTCTGCTTGCCGGAAAGCCAGGCTACATTTAAGCCCAAAGGCTCAAACCAGCGTTTAAAGTTCAGATAATGCTGCTCGGCCAGAATCTCGGTCGGTGCCATCAACGCCACTTGCCAGCCTTCTTCCAGTGCATGGCAAGCTGCGACACCAGCCACCAGGGTTTTACCCGCGCCGACATCGCCTTGCACCAGACGCAACATCGGTTTATTGCTTTTTAAATCCTGCACGATTTCTCTGGATACACGTTTTTGCGCACCGGTCATTTCAAAAGCCAGACTGGCTAAGAGCTGTTTGGCATAGGTTTTACTGGGCGCAAATGAAGGCGCTTCGACTTGCTGAATAAAGGCCCGACGTGTCAATAAACTGATCTGATGCGCTACCAGTTCTTCAAAGATCAGGCGCTGCTGTGCAGGATGTGAGCCTTGTGCTAGTTGCAGCATATTGGCATTGACTGGCGGGTGATGGATATATTCCAGTGCCTGTTTCAGTGCATAACCATTGCTAAATTTTGCTGGCAGTAGTTCAGGCAGATGGTCGCTGTATTGAGCCAAGGCCTGCTGAATATAATCCCGTATTTTGGGTTGGGTCAGGCCTTCAGTCGCAGGGTAAATCGCCGTGAGCTGGGTTTGAGGTAAAGGTGTGTCCTCAGTAATGACTTGCAGTTCGGGATGATACATTTCCAGACCGCGCGCACCGACCCGCACTTCACCAAAAATTCTTAAACGGTTACCCAGTTTGCAGCGGTCAGTAATACCTTTATAGATATGATAAAAACGTAAAGTAACCTTGCCAAAATCATCATCCAGCAGCACAGCCATAGATTTGCGTTTACCGGGTGGAAAATCTACACCTTTAACGATCCCTTCCAGCAGATAACTGCGTCCCACGCTCAATTGATTCATGGGAATGATCGTGCTACGGTCTTCATAGTCACGTGGTAGATGAAAAAGCAAATCATCAGTATTGAAGATATTTAGTTTTTCGAGTAATGAAGCGGCGGCATTGCCAACGCCTTGTAACTGATGGACTGCAGCCATGTCCCCTCAACCAGATTTGTGATTCGGTGCTCAATGCATATTTTATTTACCGGTTATGGTAAAACATCCCGACGTGTGGCTAAACAACTATTTGAGCAAGGTCATCAAATTAGCACAATTAGCCAGAGTCCCAAAACAGATTCATTCGCAACTCATCTGATTCAGGATGTGCATCAACTGGATTTAACAGCAGTTACACCGATTGACTGGGTCTATGTATTACTTAGTCCAAAACAAAGTACGGTTGAAGGCTATCAGCAAACTTATCTGGATTCGGTTCAACCTATTGTCTCTGCCTTGAAACAGCATCCGGTGAAACGGATTGTGGTGGTGTCATCGACACGAGTGTATGGGCAAAATTCCGGTGAAATCGTAGATGACGAAACTGAAATTCACCCGAATGATGCTCAGAGCAAAATCTTGCAGCAGATGGAGCAGGCTTATTTCACTGCTTATCCTGAGAAATGTACCATCATTCGTCCAAGTGGGATTTATGGAGCATCGGTAGAACGCCTACAAAAAATGGCCGCCTCGATGTTGAGATATCCGAATCTGCACTGGTCCAACCGGATTCACATTGAAGATTTATCACGTTTCTTATCACAGATGATTCACGTGGAACATCCTGAAAATTCTTATATTGTGACAAACAACGATCCAAAATTAATGCATGAAATATTGCAATGGTTCCAAAAGCAGATGGGGCTTCCTTTGCTTAAAGTAGAAAGTGAGCAGGTGACAGGTAAGAAGCTTTATGCGACCCGAATGCAGAAAATGGGATTTGAGTTAGAGCATCCAGATTGTTATGAGGATTATTTGGGGTTGATGAGGAAAAATAATTCTTAGCTCCTCCTTGTAAAAGAGGAATATTCTTCCCTTTCTCGAAGGGAGGTCAGGAGAAGGGCTTTTTAAATTACCTCTCCCTAACCCTCTCCTGAAAGGAGAGGGAATAAAAAGCCTTACTTCTTCTTCCGCTTCGCGCGTTTCTTGGCTTGTTCAGCCGCAACTGCATCCAAAGCTTCTTTCAGTTCTTCATCCGTAAAGTCGGTGATGTGATGCAGCATCTGCAACTTCACTTCATCCAGTACCAGATCTGCATACTGCGCCACATTGGTCAGCTGTTCATCAAAGACAATGGCATTGTCTTCATTGGTACACAGATAACCTTTTTGGGTTAAGACTTTAATAAAGCTTTGGAATAGGGCTTTGTCGAAGAACTCAGGTGAGTTGAATTCGTACAGTACAGACAGGCGCTGCCCAACCAGATAACTCAGCTCTTCCACCTGACGGGTCGAGATATTGCCTGAACCGCGCTGGGTAATCAGTGCCAAAGTCATATAGTAGCGTTCCAGACTTTGAGTCACGGGTGCAGCTAGAACCTCAAGCTGATGATGTGCTTCTGTATTTGGTGCAGGTGCAATCAGGTTTTCACCATCTTGTGTAATCAGTTTCGAGGCAATTAAGCTATCAATATGCGCATTCACCTGATCCTGAATCTCGTCTTCATGCCATTTTAAGAACAGTTCGGCTTTGAGGAACGGATATAGGGTGCTGCTGATATTGATCACATCATGACGGCGGATGGTGCCGTTATGTTCAGTCAGGGCTGCAATCAGGGATGGCAATATAAAAGTATGCACAATATTATTACGGAAGTAAGTTAGCAGAACCGCCTGATTATCCTCAATCGCAATAATATCTCCCAGTACATGCTTCACCCGTTTGATCAGTTTCAGCTTCATTGCATAGGCAATTATTTCTTTGCCTGACAGCGGTGTAACCTGCATGCGTTCATCATAAGGCAGGGCGGTGAGCAAGGTGCGATAGGTATCCAGCTGTTTGATACAGATTTCTTCATCCAGCGTATGTTTTGGCGTGGCCAGCAAGATTAAAGATAATAACGATACCGGATTGATCACGACTGCACTGTTAATATTTTCCAGAATAGCCTGTGCAGAGCTATTCACCGCGTCAGAAACCGCTTGTGGAACCGGATCATCGTTCTTTTCGATCTTGATATTTTCTGCACCATGCTGTTTCAGGATATCATCCAGAAATACCGGTTTACCAAAGTTCAGGTGCACCTTGCCAAAAATACGTTCAATCTTGCGCAGGGTTTTCAAAATACCAAAAATAGACTCGGCTTCTTTTGGCTTACCACTCATCTCACCGACATAGGTACCACCTTCCATTAGGCGTTCATAGCCGATATAGGTCGGTACAAATACAATCGGTTTGGACTTGCCACGTAAATGACCATGCACGGTCATTGCCAGCATCCCGGTTTTTGGCGGTAGCAAACGACCGGTACGTGAACGGCCACCTTCAATAAAATATTCTAGCGGGGTATTACGTGACAGGACGCTATACAGATATTCTTTAAACACCGTAGTATAGAGCGCGTTGCCGCGGAAAGTACGGCGAATAAAGAAAGCGCCACCACCACGTAAAATCTGACCGACAAAAGGCATATTGAGGTTATCGCCCGCGGCAATATACGGCACCATCAAGCCACGGCGATAGATCACATAAGACAATAATAAATAGTCAATGTGACTGCGGTGACATGGGGTATAGACAATTTCATAATCCTTGGCCAATTCACGCACGGTACTGAAATTATGCACTTCCACGCCGTCATAAAGCTGGGTCCATAAGCGGGTCAGGGCCTTGTCGGCAAAACGTACGGTAGAATGAGAATAGTCGGAAACGATTTCGTTCAGATAACCGATGGCGCGACGTTCAGACTCCAGCATCGAGATTTTGCTGCGAATACTGTCATTGCGAATCGCCGCCTGTACATCTGGCGACTTGATCAGACCATGCATCACATTACGGCGGTCGGACAGATCCGGCCCGAGAATGACTTCACGCTGACCATCCAGGTAATCATTTAAAGTGCTGACAATATAAGTTGCTGGCGCTGAATTTGGATGCGTCTCTTTGGCAAAGTTAATCAAGGTGCGTAAAGATTGCGGTTCATGAAACTCTAAATAAGACTGGCGACCATGCAGGCCGATATTGACCAGTTGTTTGACCCGGCTTGGCGTAGACCAAGTATCGGTAAATAAAAGCTTAAACCAGGAATCTTCTTTCTCAGGTTCACGTCCCCAAAGTACTGTTACCGGAACCAGTTCGACATCCAGCTCAGGATGCTGTTCCAGGATTTCAATCAGACGTAACAGGCGCGGCGGGAAAGCATGCGGGGGAGAACTCAACAGGTTATTTTCATCATGATGCTGTAAAAACAGTACCGATGCTTTTTCCTTATTATTGCCCAGTTGCATTGGATCAAGTGCAGCCGGCAATTTTAAGCGTCGCGTTTCTGCATCGACAACCAGTGCATTACTACGCGAATGGTTCTGTAAAACGTAGCAGACCAGTTTCTGCGATTCTGCTGCAGTCTGATCAGATTCAGGCGCTGTCACTTCACTTGGTACTTCCCCAAGAACATGAGGGGTAACCACAAGATCAAGTAACTTACTTGAAAGCTTGCGATACATTTGACCAAAGCCATTCTTGGACATAGCTGCTCCTAATTTTACTGACCAAAACCACAGGACTTCTGAGGGAATTTATTTTGCGGGTTTCTAAAGCGAAACAATATATCTTTTTTTAACAACTTCAACAGAAGTGCTTCAATTTTAGCGTGAAAGCAGGTGCTTTTCCTAGTCACTTATGACATCAGTATGACAGAACAGTCATGCAAACTTTAGAGTTTCGGTCTGATTTTGTGGCAGAATATTCCAGATCAATTATTTAGATCCGTTTTTCCATTTTGGATATCTCCAATATTAGATAGGTTGCTTATGAATGCCTTAACACAGGAACTGGTCGAGCTGCTTAGCTTAGAAAAGTTAGAAGAAAACATTTTCCGGGGAATCAGCCGGAATCTGGTGGGCAAGCGCGTGTTCGGTGGGCAGGTTTTAGGGCAGGCACTACGCGCCGCGTCTTATACCACAGATCGTCCAGCACATTCATTACATGCCTATTTTCTGTTTGGCGGGGATGTCAATGCACCGATTATTTATGAAGTGGATCGTATCCGTGACGGCAAGAGCTTTGTCAGCCGTCAGGTGCGCGCTATTCAGCATGGCCGTACCATTTTCATGTGTATGGTGTCTTTCGCGCATCAGGAAGAAGGGCTAAATTACCAGATTTCAGAGCCTGAATATCCACCGGCAGAAAGCCTGAAAAATGAAGCGGAACTGATCAAACAGATTATTGAGTTTATTCCGGAAAATGTCCGTGCATCTTTCACTCGTGATCGTCATGTGGAAATTCGTCCGGTCAATCCGCAAAATCCATTCCAGCCTCAACCTGAAGCACCGTCTTATGCGCACTATATCCGTACGCATGACCGTATTGCTGCAGAAGTCGATCAGATCTCCTTGCATCAGGCTATTGCTGCTTTCTATTCTGATTTTACCTTGATGACCACAGCGCTTCGTCCACATGGTCTGAGCTATATCTCGCCAAGTTTGCAATGTGCCAGTATTGACCATGCCATGTACTTCCATAAACCGTTCCGTGCGGATGAGTGGATGCTTTACGATATGGATGCCACCCAAAGCGCCAGTTCGCGTGGCCTGAATTTTGGCCGGATGTGGCAGAACGGTGAGCTGGTCTGCAGTACCTCTCAGGAAGGCTTGATCCGTTTACGTGAAATCGAAACACAGTAATTTTTCTTCCTGCTCAAAAAGTCGAATCCCTGATTCGGCTTTTTGTTTTTAAGCCGGATGAAAATGGCCATTTGATATCATGTCCTCACGCCGCGTTTATAAAATATTACTCGATTCTGTAGAATTCGCATGGCATAGTGCGGCTTAAGATCAATATTAAAAATGCATGAAAAGATGAGCTTAAATACGCAAATTCTAATTGCCGCCGTATTGGGGGTGCTGTTTGGATTTCTATTGACGATATTTCCGCAGACCTCATTTTTTGATGTCAGCTTATATGGCATCGGTATCGTCAGCAGCATTTTTATTGGCTTGTTAAAAATGCTGTTAGTGCCGCTGATTTTTAGCTCGATCGTGGTCGGCGTATCCAATCTGCAGGCGGGTGGGCAGCTAAGCCGCACCTGGAAAATCACCCTGATGTGCTGTGTGACCACCACCACCTTGGCGCTCATTTTAGGTCTGGCGTGTGCGCATTTGTTTGATGTCGGTAAGGGTGTTGATGTGCTGATGTTCCAGGATGCCATGGCGCAACATCAAACGCCAGATACCCTGACACCTTCATCTTTCTTTACCAATTTTATTCAGAATACCCTGATCAATCCGTTTAAAGCTTTTGCCGATGGCAATGTCTTGGCGGTGGTAGTCTTTGCCTTATTTGTTGGTGTGGCACTGGTGGCAGGTGGGGATAAGTTTCGTACTGTGCGCAAGCTGAGTCACCAGTTTTTCGAAATCATGATGTTGATGATTGGCTGGGTGATGAAACTGGCACCGCTTGGTATTTTTGCCTTATTGGCTAAATTAATTGCCACTGAAGATGTTTCAGTCCTCAGTCGTCTGGCTGAATTCGCTGCGGTGGTTACCGGCACGACGATTTTTCATGGCATCGTGGTCTTGCCTTTATTGCTATGGGTTTTCGGCAAGATGGATCCGGTCACGTTCTTTAAAGGCACACGAGCTGCTCTGATTACTGCCTTTGCTACCAGTTCCAGTTCGGCCACCATGCCCTTGTCAATGAAATGCACACAGGAAAATTTAGGAGTACGTCCACATACCGCAGGCTTTGTGATTCCACTTGGTACACAGTTGAATATGGATGGCACAGCACTGTATGAAGCGGCAGCAGCATTATTTATTGCCAATTTAATGGGGCTGGATCTGAGTCTGGGGCAGCAACTGGTGGTCTGCGCCACGGCGATGATTGCATCCTTAGGTGCACCAGGAATTCCGAGTGCCGGTATGGTGACCATGATCATGGTCTTGCAGTCGGTCGGTTTGCCTGCCGAGGCGATTGCTATTCTTTTACCGATCGACCGTTTACTGGATACCGTACGCACAGTCGTGAATGTTCAAGGGGATATGATGATCAGTGTGGTGGTGGACCGGCATACGCGTGAACCCGATCTTCAAGCTACAGATAGCTAAAACATTTAAAAAATAAAAAAAGCAGGCCATTGGTCTGCTTTTTTTATAAGGTGAGTTTTAATAAATCCAGAACTCCCAGACCATTGCGGTGATATGGATCTTAATCCGGTGAATGCTTATTCTGATTCAATTCATCTGCCGCTTTAAGCTCGGATTGATCCTGCTCAAGCAATTCCAGCGGTTCTTCAGCTTCATTTAAATCATGAGTCGATACTTCAGCATGCTCAGAATCAGCTTCACTAAGCTCGAGCTCTTCAAGCGGTTCATCAGATTCATTCAAATCATGCGCTGATGCTTCCGGAATGCTGTCCAGATCATATTCAGATGCTTGATCTAAGGTAAAGTTCAAACGGCCACCCATGACGCTGGCCAGTTCTTCTAAACCTTGTTTGTTCATGGAGGAAAACAGTTGAATTGAGAAATCCAGCTTCATCTTTTTCAATGCCGCTTTGACTTCCTGCAAGGCTTTGGATGCAGGACCACGGTTTAGTTTGTCAGATTTGGTCAATAACACATGCACGAACAACTGGCGGGAATAAGCCCATTCCAGCATCATTACATCAAAGTGTTGCAGGGGATGACGGATATCCATCAACAATACCAGGCCTTGCAAGCTTTGACGGTGAATCAGGTAATTTTCCAGTTCTTTTTGCCAGACCAGTTTCATTTTTTCAGGCACAGCCGCATAACCATAACCGGGTAAGTCGACCAGACGCTGATCCGGATTACCCAGGCTGAAAAAGTTGATCATCTGGGTACGGCCAGGTTTTTTCGATGCACGTGCCAACTGTTTCTGGTTGGTCAGGGCATTAATCGCACTAGACTTACCCGCATTCGAGCGGCCGGCAAAAGCAATTTCATAGCCTGTATCTTCTACACAAAGACTGAGTTTGGGTGCACTCATTAAAAATTCGGCTTTGCGTAGCCAGTTGAGTGCGCGCACAGAATATTCAGTAATGGCAGAATCAACTTTTTTCTCGTAGCTGATCTTTTGCTTAGGCGCATGGGCTGTCTTACTGTTTTTGGATTTTCCTCTGCTGTGGTGCATAACTCAACTTCAATAAATGATCTACAATGAAACATTATAAAGGAAGTCGCACAGGCAAGCGAACTTTGCCGCAAGAATAAGTCACAAGACCTGACCCGGAAGACTTTAAAGATTAATCAGGCCGATCGGAGAATTTGTACTGAAACGCGCATTTCGTGGCCTAATCACATCTTTAAGCACATATTGGTCCAGACTGCTATAAAACTGTTCCACCGCATCATCTAAAATACCTTTTAAACCACAGGTCGGACGTAATACGCAGGGTGGGCTATTGCATTCCACTACATTGCTGTCGCGTTGCAGAATTCGCACAATCTGTCCCAGCTGGAGGTTCAGGCTTGCCGGATTTAAACGTATGCCGCCACCTTTGCCACGTGTGGTGATCAGCCAGTCCTGTTTCGCCATAAAATGCACGATTTTCATGGCATGATTCTGTGAAACCTGCAAGCGCTCGGCAAGTTCTGCAATGGTATAGGGGAGATCACGTGGCTGTGCGACATACATCAGGATCCGAAGCGCATAGTCAGTGAATTTATTGAGTTGCATAAGGTCAACAGCTAGAAAATGAAAGAATTGAATGTTAAAAGCTCCACGAATGGAGCTTTTAATCAGAATCTGATGCTAGTCTAAACCGTTTTGGTAATTAAAGCTTGAGCGGGGCAGACACTTCAACTACATCACCAACTTTGTAGTGGTCGATCAGTGTCTGTGCAACCGAGAATGCGGTTGGATTTTCTTCCGCTTTCACAGTAATTTGATATTGCTCGTTTTGAGCCTGATCAAAGCTAAACTGTTGTGGTTGATGAATGTGCTGTTCAGGCACCTGTACACGTACTGAAATATGTTCACCCGCTTCAGCATTTGCAATCGCTGCCCCATCTTTAGCTTTAAGTGTAAAGATTTTACCTGCGTCGGTATCATTCACTGCTGCCACTTCAAATTCGCGCCAGCCCGCCCAGCCACCATTTTCAGATGCTAACTCTGCATATTTAGATTTTTCCACACCAATCAAAATATCTGCCAGTTGCATATACGCTTCTTTCCAGGCTGCAATCAGGTCTGAGTCCATGGGTACATCTAAAACTTCGCTGATCGAGTGCAACAGGTTCTCACCGACAATCGCATATTGATCCGGCTGAATATCCAGGCTGACATGTTTAGTGGTAATACGTTCGATGGCTTTGGCTAAAACGCCCGGATTGGTAATGTTTTCGGCATAGGCAAGTACTGCGGCAGCCAAGGCACGTGGTTGACGCCCGGTACTTTGATGATCCATGTTGAAGGTGTTTTTCAACTCTGGATGGTTGTTCAGCATGCGGTTATAGAAATACGTAGTAAGTGCTACGCCGTTTTCACGTAAAACAGGAACAGTCGCTTGTACAAGTTCAATATGTTGTGGATTCATGAGAGCTATCTACAGATGTTTTTTAAAAGATGCATTTAAATTACATCTTTTAAAATAGCTTTACAATAGCGCATAGTCATAAAACCATAAAAAAATTATGGGATATAAGAATATCCCATAAAAAGTATGATGATGATCGGAAAAGGAGAGGAATTATTTGCGGCCAAACAGCGAACCAAGTAAGCCGCGCACAATTTTCTGCCCAGTACTCCCGCCCAGGCTGCGGGCAGCACTTTTGGCAAAGGTGCCGACAATATCCTGAGTCAGTTTTTCTCGTTGCTTGGCTGCGCGTTCAGCTTCTTTTTGCTGTTCTCGTGCCAGACGTTCCTGTTCTTTAATTTGCTGCTTGGCAAGAGCTTCTTGTTCCTTGCTTTGTTGTTTGGCAAATTCGGCGGCCTGAGCCTGTTGCTGGCGTTCTGCGACCTTGTTTTGCAGCATTTCGTGGGCGCTGTCCCGATCGACTGGCTGCTCATAAATACCGGCAACTATACTTTGCTGCATAAGAGCCTTGCGTTCTTCAAGCGAGATCGGTGTAAAGGATGAATACGGCGGCATGACCCAGCCACGTTCTACAATTTGCGGAATACCTTTTTCATCCAGGCAGCTAATTAGGGCTTCACCGACAGCAAGTTCGGTAATCACCTGATCGACTTTAAATTCAGGATTGGCTCGGAAGGTCTCTGCTGCGGTTTTCACTGCTTTTTGATCTTTGGGAGTGAAAGCCCGTAAAGCATGTTGAACCCGATTGCCGAGCTGGCCCAAGACACTTTCCGGCAAGTCCAACGGATTTTGCGTGACAAAATAAATTCCCACGCCTTTAGAGCGAATCAGGCGCACCACCTGCTCAATTTTATCCTGTAGGGCAGGGCTGGCATTATCAAACAAGAGATGGGCTTCATCAAAGAAAAACACCAGTTTCGGTTTTTCCAGATCGCCAACTTCTGGAAGCTGTTCAAACAACTCGGAGAGCATCCAGAGTAAGAAGGTGGCATACAGCTTAGGCGTGTTCATCAGCTTGTCAGCCGCCAACAAATTGATATTGCCACGGCCCTGACTGTCCGTCTGCAGAAAGTCCATCAGATCCAGCGCCGGCTCGCCAAAAAACTGGTCACCGCCTTGGTCAGCCAGAGCTAACAAATTACGTTGAATCGCACCGAGACTGGCGGGTGAAAGATTGCCATATTCAGCTTTAAACTCAGCCGCATGCTCAGAGACATAACTCAGCATGGCTTTCAGGTCTTTAAAGTCGATTAGTAATAAACCCTGATCATCGGCAATCCGAAACACCGCAGATAAAACGCCTTCCTGGGTGTCATTCAGATTCAGCATTTGTGCCAGCAGCAGCGGACCAATTTCAGAAATGGTAGTGCGAATCGGATGACCCTGTTCGCCAAATAAATCCCAAAACACCACTGGTGAGGCTGCAAAAGGAATAGACTCGATATTGAGACTTTTAATCCGTTCATCAAACTTGGGACTGCTTTCACCTGCTTTGGCCAGGCTGGACACATCGCCTTTGGCATCGGCGAGGAATACAGGTACACCAATTCGAGAAAAGCTCTCCGCCAATACTTTTAAAGTCACAGTCTTTCCGGTACCAGTGGCACCTGCAATCAAGCCATGTCGATTGGCAAGTTGGGAATGCAGCACAATATCCTGCGTGGTATCCGTGGTTCTTTTAGCAATAACAATTGGTGTACCCATAGCTGTTCCTGTTATTTATTATTCATTTTTAAGTTTTTTCATTTGTTCTAGTGCATGCTGAATATCTTGAATCAAATCTTCCGGATGTTCCAGTCCAATACAGAAACGAACCAGCAAGCCGTCTTTTAAGTGTGAATGTTCCAGCACACGCATGTCTTTTAAGTTATATAGCATGACCAGACTGACAGGGCCACCCCAACTAAAGCCTAGCTTAAACAGTTTTAAACTATCACAGAAATTCCGGATATCCTGCATTACGTATGTGCTGTCAAAGATCACGCTGACCAGGCCGGCACTATCACCTTGCTTGCAAATTTCTTTCCAGTACTGATGGCCTGCACTGTCCGGATCTGAAGGATGAAGTACTTGCACAAAGTCGGTTTGCTGTTTAAGCCATGTCATTAATGTAAGCGCACTGCTGGATTGATGTTGATATCGCAGTTGCATCGAAGCCAGACTACGTTGTATCTGTGCCACATCATCACCAGAAACACTAATGCCCTGAATGGCATGCGCACGGAACAGTTTGTGATGCAGGGTCTTATCTCGCGTAACCACTGAGCCCATCAGGATATCACCACCGCCGCTTGGATATTTGGTCAGTGCATGTACCGTCATATCTACACTTAAATGCTCTTCACTAAAATCAAAGGCATCAAAAGCCAGACCTGCGCCCCAGGTATTATCCAGCGCAGTAAGAATATTGTGTGCCTGAGCTTTTTTCACTAAACCAGCCAGATCCGGAAATTCCAAGGTGACTGAGCCAGCAGCCTCGAGCCAGATCAGTTTGGCTTTATCTGTAGGCTGAAATGTATCAAGCTCTATGGGATTGTAGACCTTAACCGTAATTCCATAACGCTTTTCCATATTGCGTAAATGCTCCATGTTTGGACCATAGATATTGTCAGCTACCCAAACCTCATCGCCCTGGCTTAAAAAGCAAGAATTCACGAGATTAATCGCGGATAAACCACTCGGTGCGAGCAGGTGATATAAACCACCTTCGAGTTGTGCGATGTTATCGCCCAGCGTAAAGGTCGTAGGCGTGCCATGCGTGCCATAACTATAATCATAGTCATCGGTCCAATGGCGATTAAACAGGGCATCGGTATTGTTAAAGATAACCGTCGATGCACGATAGAGGGGAGGCTGAATGGTGGAAATCGCTTGAGGAGCCTTTCGTGGTGCATGAATCAGGCGAGTTTGAGGGTCTTGTTTCACGTGAATGCGCTCAAATGTAATCAAATATTACTCTAGCTTAAGAGAATCTGTGACTCACTGCCAGTTACGTTGTGAATTGTTTAAAAACAACAAGTCTTATAAAAAGTTGGCTTCATTTTTGCAAAACCTAAATCTATATAGCTAAAAAAATAGGTTGAGGAGCATGAAATCGCATTTAAAAGTGCATTATTTTCAGCATATTGCTGGTGAAGGTTTTGGTAGTTGTTATGAATTTTTAAAGCAGCATCAGGCGCACATTACAGCGACTGAATTTTTTGCTTTACCCGTGGATCGACCTTTGGAGATCGAGGCGCTGCCTGCAGTGGAAGAGGTGGATTTGCTGATCATTATGGGGGGAACCATGAGTGTGAATGATGAAGCAAATTTCCCTTGGTTAAAAATAGAAAAACGCTGGTTGCGTCGCTATCTTTCGCATGGTAAACCGGCAATTGGCCTGTGTCTGGGTGGGCAGTTGATTGCAAATGCTTTGGGTGCAGGTGTTAGTCGCAATCCAGAACAAGAATTGGGGTGGACCACGGTGCACAGAGTGGCGAATCTACCGGAGACGTATTTTAGCCTGCCGGAGCAGTTCAATATTCTACAATGGCACAATGAAACATTTGAATTGCCCAAAGGTGCAGTCCATCTGGCAGAAAATGAAGCCTGTCGTAATCAGATGTACCAGTTGGGCAGAAATGTATTGGGCTTCCAGTTTCATCCGGAAATCACGCCGGAAACCCTGGCATTGTTTTTGGAAAATGAAGAAGAGCTTGCGCAATTTTCAGGAAAATATGTGCAAAATTTATTTGAATTAAAAAAAACCACGAAGCAAAAATTTATTGAAGGAAATCAGATATTAAATCGTGCAATAGAATATGTTTTGGCAAAAACCGCCTAATATTTAAACAATAAACTATTGTTTATAAGTCATAAATTGAAAACTTGGATAAAACCATAAAAGAGATTTGCTTATGCATTAAACAATGGCTATAATAAGCGACCCTTCAATAGGAAGGGGGTTAACTGCGAATAAAGTAGTTAACTATCGTTACAGTCGTGGCATCGATCATGACCTTAGTGATATTTCACTGCTCTTGACACTTGCCCACATAAAGTGGGGTGAGATGCGTCAAGAGTGATTCTTTATATATTTGGCTTGGAGTTTACTGGTATGTCTAACCAGAGAATTCGTATCCGTCTTAAGTCTTTTGATCATCGCCTGATTGATCAATCAGCTCAAGAAATCGTAGAAACCGCAAAACGTACTGGCGCACAAGTGTGTGGTCCAATTCCAATGCCAACACGCATTGAGCGTTTTAACGTTTTAACATCACCACACGTAAACAAAGACGCGCGTGACCAGTACGAAATCCGTACTTACAAGCGTTTGATCGACATCGTTCAACCTACAGACAAAACTGTAGATGCATTGATGAAGTTAGATCTTGCAGCTGGTGTTGATGTTCAGATCGCATTGGGTTAAGGCTTTCGGGTTAATTAACACTCTAAGTTAATTAGGCCGCTTTTTTAGAGGTTTATGCACATGGCTATTGGTTTAGTCGGTCGCAAGTGCGGTATGACACGTATCTTTACAGATGCTGGTGTTTCTGTGCCTGTTACAGTGATTGAGGTTGATCCTAACCGCATCACTCAAATCAAAACGCTTGAAACTGATGGTTATCAAGCGATTCAAATCACTACTGGTGAACGTCGCGAATCTCGCGTAACTAACGCTCAGAAAGGCCACTTCGCGAAAGCGGGTGTTGCAGCTGGCCGTCTAGTTCAAGAATTCCGTGCTACAGAAGCTGATCTTGAAGGTCGTGAGGTTGGTGGTACGCTTACCGTTGAATTGTTCCAAGTTGGTCAAGTTGTTGACGTAACTGGTCAATCTAAAGGTAAAGGTTTCCAAGGTGGTGTTAAGCGTTGGAACTTCCGTACGCAAGATGCAACTCACGGTAACTCAGTTTCTCACCGTGTTTTAGGTTCTACTGGTCAAAACCAGACTCCTGGTCGCGTATTCAAAGGCAAAAAAATGGCTGGCCATTTAGGTGCTGAACGCGTAACTACACAGGGTCTTGAGATCGTTGCTATCGACACAGAACGTTCAGTTCTAGTTGTTAAAGGCGCGGTTCCTGGTGCTACTGGTGGCGACGTAATCGTTCGTCCTACGATCAAGGCCTGAGGGGAAATAACGTGAATTTAAATACTGTTTCCGGCTCTGCTGTTGAATTATCAGAAGTTGCGTTCGGTCGTGAATTTAATGAAGCTCTTGTTCACCAAGTGGTTACAGCTTATTTAGCTGGTGGCCGTCAAGGTTCAAAAGCTCAGAAATCACGTGCAGACGTTTCTGGCGGTGGTCGCAAGCCATTCCGTCAAAAAGGTACTGGCCGCGCTCGTGCTGGTTCTATTCGTAGCCCAATCTGGGTTGGCGGTGGTAAAACTTTTGCTGCTCGTCCACAAGACTGGTCTCAAAAAGTAAACCGTAAAATGTACCGCGGTGCTATGCAATGCATCCTAGCTGAACTTGTTCGTCAAGATCGCTTAGTTTTAGTTGAAGAGTTTGCTGTTGCAGCTCCAAAAACTAAAGAATTGCTTGCAAAACTTAACGACTTGAATGCGACTCGCGCATTGATCGTTACTGATGCTGTTGATGAGAACCTGTATCTTGCTGCGCGCAACATTCCACACGTTGATGTGGTTGATGCTGCTGCAATCGATCCGGTTAGCTTGATTGCGTTCGACAAAGTTGTTATGTCTGTAGCTGCTGCTAAGAAAATTGAGGTAGAACTCGGATGAACAACGAACGTATCTATCAAGTCCTGCAAGGACCTGTATTCTCAGAAAAAGCACAAGTTTTAGGTGAAACTGCTGGTGTTCAAGTGTTTAAAGTTGCATTAAATGCAAACAAGCTTGAAATCAAAAAAGCAGTGGAACAACTCTTTGGTGTGGAAGTTGTTAAAGTTAACACGACTATCACTAAAGGTAAGTCTAAACGCTTTGGTAAAACATTAGGACGTCGTTCTGATGTTAAAAAAGCATACGTCACCCTGAAAGCTGGCCAAGATGTTGAAATGGCTGACTTGGGCGATACCGCTGAAAGCACAGCGGAATAAGGACGAGAATTATGCCTATTCAAAAATGTAAGCCAACGTCTCCAGGACGTCGCTTTGTAGAGAAAGTGGTTCACGATCACCTTCACAAAGGCGCACCATACTCTCCGTTGGTTGAAGCTAAAAAACGTACTGGCGGCCGTAATAATAACGGTCACATCACGACTCGTCACGTTGGTGGCGGTCACAAGCAGCACTACCGTCTAGTTGATTTTAAACGTAACAAAGATGGTATTCCTGCAACTGTAGAGCGTATCGAATACGATCCTAACCGTACTGCACACATTGCACTTGTATTGTATGCTGATGGTGAGCGTCGTTATATCATCGCTCCTAAAGGCCTTCGCGCTGGCGATAAAGTACAGTCTGGTAACGATGCTCCAATTCGTCCAGGTAACTGCTTGCCGCTTCGCAACATGCCTATCGGTTCTACTCTTCACAACATCGAACTTAAAATCGGTAAAGGCGCGCAGTTAGCTCGTTCAGCTGGTACTTCAGTTCAGCTGTTGGGTCGTGACGGTTCTTACGCTATCGTTCGTCTGCGTTCAGGCGAGATGCGTAAAATTCACGTTGAATGCCGTGCTGTGTTAGGTGAAGTATCTAACTCAGAAAGCAACCTTCGTTCACTAGGTAAAGCTGGTGCATCACGCTGGCGTGGTGTTCGTCCTACCGTTCGTGGTATGGCGATGAACCCAGTTGACCATCCACATGGTGGTGGTGAAGGGCGTAACAAAGGTATTCAACCTGTAAGCCCATGGGGTCAAAAAGCTAAAGGGTACAAGACACGTACCAATAAGCGTACGACTAAGATGATTATTCGCGACCGTCGCGTTAAGTAACAAGTAAAGGAATCTGACAATGCCTCGTTCTCTGAAAAAAGGCCCATTCGTCGATGCGCACTTGTTCGCTAAGGTTGAAGCGGCTATCGCGGCTAATAACCGTAAGCCGATCAAAACTTGGTCGCGTCGTTCGATGATCCTCCCGGATTTTGTTGGTTTAACAATTTCTGTACACAATGGCCGTAACCACGTTCCTGTGATCGTTTCTGAGCACATGGTTGGTCACAAGCTTGGTGAATTTGCACCAACTCGTACCTATCGCGGTCACGGTGTTGACAAGAAATCTAAACGTTAATGGGTGCTATGATGGAAGTAACTGCTAAATTACGCGGTGCCGCTATCTCGGCACAAAAAGCTCGTTTGGTTGCAGATCTTATCCGCGGCAAATCTGTTGCGCACGCTCTTAACATCCTTAACTTCAGCAACAAAAAAGCTGCAGTTCTAGTTAAGAAAGCGTTGGAATCTGCGATTGCAAATGCTGAACACAATAACAGTTTAGATGTAGACGACCTTAAAGTTTCTACGATCTACGTTGATGAAGGCATGAGCCTGAAACGTATTATGCCACGTGCTAAAGGCCGTGCAGATCGTATTACTAAGCGTACTTGTCACATCACCGTTAAGGTAGGGGTTTGATATGGGTCAGAAGGTTCATCCAATCGGTATCCGCCTAGGTGTTGTGAAACGTCATAACGCTAACTGGTATGCGAATCCGAAACAATACGCTGAATACTTGCTTAAAGATCTTCAAGTTCGTGAGTTTTTGATCAAAAAACTTAAAAACGCGATGATCAGCAATATTCTTATCGAACGCCCTACAGGCGCTGCTAAAGTAACTATTAGCACTGCTCGTCCAGGTATCGTGATCGGTAAAAAAGGCGAAGATATTGAGAAACTACAACGCGAATTGACATCTATTATGGGTGTTCCTGCGCAAGTAAGTATCAATGAAATTGATCGTCCAGACTTAGACGCGCGTCTAGTTGCTGAAGCTATCGCTTCTCAATTGGAAAAACGTGTAATGTTCCGTCGTGCTATGAAGCGTGCGGTACAAAACACCATGCGTGCTGGTGCTAAAGGTATCAAAGTAGAAGTTTCAGGCCGTTTAGGTGGTGCTGAGATTGCTCGTACTGAGTGGTATCGTGAAGGTCGTGTACCTCTACATACGCTTCGTGCAGATATCGACTATGCGACTATGCGTGCTGAGACTACTTACGGTACGATCGGTGTTAAAGTTTGGATCTTCCGTGGTGAGATCTTGGGCGGCATGAAACAAGTCATGAACCCAGCTCCAGCAGAAGAGCGTCCAGCTAAACGCGGTCGTGGTCGTGGTGAAGGTCAAGAGCGTCGTGGTCGTCGCAATGATCGTTCTGCTGAAAAAGGAGAATAATCCATGTTGCAACCTAAGCGTACTAAATTCCGTAAAGTGCAGAAAGGCCGTAACACTGGTCTAGCACACCGCGGTAGCACAGTATCTTTCGGTACTATTGCACTTAAATCAGTTGAACGTGGTCAAATGACTGCGCGTCAAATTGAAGCAGCGCGTCGTACAATTAGCCGTCGTATTAAGCGTGGTGGTAAGATCTTTATCCGTGTATTCCCGGACAAGCCGATTACTTCTAAGCCTCTTGAAGTGCGTATGGGTAAAGGTAAAGGTTCTGTGGAATATTGGGTTTGCCAAATCAAACCAGGTAAAGTCTTGTACGAAATTGATGGTGTTAACGAAGAATTGGCTCGCGAAGCGTTTACGCTTGCAGCAGCTAAGCTTCCGTTTAAAACCGCTATCGTGACTCGGACGGTAATGTAATGAAAACTAAAGATCTACGTGAAAAGTCGGTAGAAGAGTTGACAGCTTTGCTTGATGAGCAACAGCTTAACCAATTCCGTCTTCGTATGGCGAAAGCAACTGGTCAATTGGGTAAATCGCATGAAGTTGCACTTACTCGTCAGACTATTGCTCGTATTAAGACCCTCCTTACCGAAAAACAGGGGAACGGACAATGAGTGATAAAACAGTCCGCACGTTAACTGGCAAAGTTGTAAGCGACAAGATGGATAAATCTATCGTTGTTCTTATTGAACGCCAAGTTCAACACCCGTTGTATGGCAAATTAATCCGCCGTTCAACAAAATTACATGCTCATGATGAGAACAACACAGCGAAAGCTGGTGATGTTGTAACCATTAAAGAAAGCCGCCCAATTTCTAAAACTAAGTCTTGGACTTTAGTTGAAGTTGTTGAAGCAGCTGCTGAGTAATTAACGTTCTTGTTGCATCATCGGTCAATTTCGAGTACTCTTTGAGCCTTTCGAAATTTCGACCGGTGTTGCTCGGTTTTGGAGTAGGGCAATGATTCAGACCGAAACTATGCTCGACGTAGCAGACAACAGTGGTGCACGCCGCGTACAATGTATTAAAGTACTTGGTGGCTCGCATCGTCGTTATGCTTCTGTTGGCGACATTATTAAAGTTACTGTAAAAGAAGCAATTCCACGCGCACGTGTTAAAAAAGGTGACGTGATGAATGCGGTTGTGGTTCGTACAAAATTCGGTATCCGTCGTGCAGACGGTTCAGTGATTCGTTTCGACGATAACGCTGCTGTTATTTTGAACAACAACAAAGCGCCGATTGCAACTCGTATTTTCGGACCAGTGACTCGTGAACTTCGTACTGAACAGTTCATGAAAATTATTTCATTGGCTCCTGAAGTTCTATAAGAGGCGATCATGGCTAAGATTAAAAAAGGCGATCAAGTAATTGTGATCGCAGGTAAAGAAAAAGGCAAACAGGGTACTGTTCTGTCTGTTTCTAATGACCGTGTTAAGGTTGAAGGCCTTAACTTGGTGAAGAAGCATCAGAAGCCAAACCGTGCTACAGGCGCTGAAGGTAGCGTTGTAACTCAGGAAGCTTCGCTTCATATTTCAAACGTGGCAGTTTTTAATGCTACAACCCAAAAGGCTGACCGTGTTGGTTACCAAGTGATTGATGGCGTGAAAACTCGCGTATTCAAATCAAATGGTGAATCAGTGGCGGTAGCGAAGTAATAGGTTGATATAGGCCATGGCCAGACTTAAAACACGTTACAACGACGAACTTAAAGCTCAATTACAAGAAGTATTGGGCGTTAAGAATGTGATGGAGATTCCTCGCATCACTAAAATCACGATCAACATGGGTGTTGGCGCAGCTGCTGCTGACAAAAAACTCCTTGATGGTGCTCTTTCAGATATGCAAGCTATCGCTGGTCAAAAACCAGTACTTACGTTAGCTCGTAAATCAATCGCTGGTTTTAAAATCCGTGATGGTTGGCCGATCGGTTGTAAAGTTACTTTACGCGGCGAACGTATGTACGAATTCTTGGACCGTTTGATCTCGATTGCGATCCCTCGTATCCGTGACTTCCGTGGTTTCTCTGCGAAATCATTCGACGGTCGTGGTAACTACTCAATGGGTCTTAAGGAACAAATCATGTTCCCTGAAATCGATTTTGACAAGATTGATCGTATTCGTGGTATGGATATTACCATTACTACGACTGCTCGCACCGATGACGAAGGCCGTGCGCTTATGCGTGCATTCGGCTTCCCGTTCAAATAAGAGGTCGATATGGCTAAGAAAGGTATGATTAATCGCGAATTGAAACGCGAAGCTACTGTTGCTAAATACGCTGTAAAACGTGCTGAATTAAAAGCTGTTATTGCAAACGTAAATGCATCAGACGAAGAACGTTTCGAAGCGATGATGAAATTACAAGCATTACCACGTAATGCATCTCCAGTACGTCTACGTAACCGTTGTGGTTTAACTGGTCGTCCTCATGGTTACTTCCGTAAGTTCGGTTTAAGCCGTAACAAATTACGTGAAACAGTAATGCAAGGTGATGTACCTGGCGTTGTTAAGGCAAGCTGGTAAGGAGCACTATAGATGAGTATGCAAGATACCGTTGCCGACATGCTAACACGTGTTCGTAACGCACAAATGGCAAAGAAACAAACTGTTTCTATGCCTAATTCTAAGTTGAAAGTAGCAATTGCTAACTTACTTCAACAAGAAGGTTATATTTCAAACGTAGAAGTTGCGGATGCTGAAGGCAAACCAACTCTTACTTTGACTTTAAAGTATTTCGAAGGCAAACCAGTTATCGAAACTGTGAAGCGCGTAAGCCGTCCAGGTCTACGTCAGTATCGCGGTAAAGATGCACTTCCTAGCGTTAAGCAAGGTTTAGGTATTGCAATTGTTTCTACAAGCAAAGGCATCATGACTGATCGCGCTGCACGTGCTGCAGGCGTTGGTGGTGAAGTTATTGCTTTTGTTTCTTAATAGGTGATTCCTCATGTCTCGTGTGGCTAAAGCCCCAGTAACTGTACCTAACGGTGTAACAGTTACTCAGAACGGCCGGCAGGTCGAAGTGAAAGGCACTAAAGGTACATTGTCTTTCAACCTGCATGCGCTGGTCGAGCTTAAACAGGAAGACGGTATTCTAGCTATTGCTCCAGTACAAGAGTCGAAAGACGCTTGGATGCAAGCTGGTACTGCTCGCGCTGTGCTTAACAACCTTGTAAAAGGTGTTAGCGAAGGTTTCGAACGTAAGTTACAGCTTATCGGTGTTGGTTATAAAGCTGCGGTTAAAGGTGACGTTGTTCATCTTAACCTTGGTTTCTCTCATCCGATCGATTATGCACTTCCTGCAGGTGTAACTGCTGAAACTCCAACTGCAACTGAAATCATTCTTAAATCTGCTGATAAAGCAGCTTTAGGACAGGTTGCTGCAGATATCCGTGGTTACCGTCCACCAGAGCCATATAAAGGCAAAGGTGTTCGTTATTCTGACGAAGTTGTACTTCGTAAAGAAGCTAAGAAGAAATAAGGCGCGAGGTTCTTATGAACGAAAAGAAACAATCCCGTTTGCGTCGTGCGAAAAGCACACGCTTGCACATCCGTGCATTGGGTGCGACTCGTTTGTGTGTAAACCGCACTCCGCGTCACATCTATGCTCAAGTTATCTCTGCAGATGGTGGCAAAGTATTAGCGCAAGCTTCTACTTTAGACGCTACTCTACGTGCGGGTACAACTGGTAACGTTGAAGCAGCTCAAAAAGTAGGTGCTTTAATCGCAGAACGCGCTAAAGCAGCTGGTGTTACTAAAGTTGCATTTGACCGTTCTGGTTTTAAATATCATGGTCGTATCAAAGCCTTGGCTGATGCTGCTCGTGAAAACGGCTTGGAGTTCTAATCATGGCTAAAGTTGAACAAAACGAAGGTCTTGTTGAAAAGCTGGTTGCCGTTGATCGTGTAGCCAAAGTTGTTAAGGGTGGTCGTATCTTCTCTTTCACAGCATTAACTGTTGTGGGTGATGGTAATGGTCGCGTAGGTTTTGGTCGTGGTAAAGCACGTGAAGTTCCAGCTGCTATCTCTAAAGCACTTGAAGCTGCTCGTCGCAATATGATTACTGTTGACCTTGTTGATGGTACGTTACAGCACCCAATTCATGCACGTCACGGCGCTAGCCGCGTATTCATGCAGCCTGCCTCTGAAGGTACAGGTGTAATTGCTGGTGGCGCTATGCGTGCAGTTCTAGAAGCTGTAGGCGTACGTAACGTGTTGACTAAATGCCGTGGTTCTACTAACGCTGCTAACGTAGTAAACGCAACTTTCAATGGTTTGCGTGATATGACTACTCCTGAAAAGGTTGCTGCGAAACGTGGTCTTTCAGTAGAACAAATTCAAGGGTAATCAATCATGAAAACGATTAAAGTTACCCAGACTAAATCTGCATCGCACCGCTTGAAAAATCACAAGCTTAGCCTGCAAGGTTTAGGTCTGCGTCGTATTGGTCATACTGTAGAAGTGTTAGACACACCTTCTAACCGTGGTATGATCAACCAAGTCTACTATATGGTTAGTGTAGAGGAATAAGCCATGACTCTGCGTTTAAATACAATTGCACCTGCAGAAGGTGCTAAACGTGACAACCTTCGTTTAGGCCGTGGTATCGGTTCTGGCGTTGGTAAGACCGGTGGCCGTGGTGTCAAAGGTCAAAACTCACGTAAGAGCGGTGGTACTCGTCCAGGTTTCGAAGGCGGTCAAACAGCACTTTACCGTCGTTTGCCTAAATTCGGCTTCACTAGCCAATTGGCTTTGAAAACTGCTGAAGTACGTTTATCTGAGCTTGCTAAAGTTGAAGGCGACATCGTGTCTCTTGAAACTTTAAAAGCTGCGAACGTTGTACGTAAAGACATGATCCGTGCTCGTATCGTACTTTCTGGTGAAATTACTCGTGCATTCACTGTTCAAGGTGTTGCATTGACTAAAGGCGCTAAAGCTGCTGTTGAAGCTGCTGGCGGCAAAGTCGAGGAGTAATCCCCAGTGTCTATGACTCCTAGTTCTTCAGGTCATGTCAACATGATGAAAGGCCAACCATTTCATGTGAAATACCGTGAAATTATTCGTCGAATGATGTTTCTCATTGGTGCGTTGTTGGTGTTTCGACTAGGAGCGCATATTCCAGTACCAGGCATCAATAATGCTGCGTTAGAAAACTTGTTTAATGCAAACCAAGGTACCATCCTTGGTTTGTTTAACATGTTTTCTGGTGGTGCATTAGAACGAATGTCTATTCTTGCTCTCGGGATCATGCCATACATCTCTGCGTCGATTATCGTGCAGTTGATGTCAACTGTGGTTCCTTCGCTGGAAGCTTTAAAGAAAGAAGGCGAGCAAGGCAAACGTAAAATTAATCAATACACACGACAAGGTACATTATTCTTAGCGCTGGTACAGGCGATAGGTATGTGTGCAGGCCTGATCAGTCAGGGGATTACCCTGAATACTGGTTTGGCTTTTTATGTTCCTGCAGTAACCTCACTGGTTGCGGGGACCATGTTCTTGATGTGGTTGGGTGAACAGATTACCGAGCGTGGGGTGGGAAATGGTATTTCCATGATCATCTTCGCGGGTATTGTTGCCGGATTGCCTAATCTGATTATGCAATCTTTCTCCTCTGTAGATAATGGCCAGACCAGCCTGATTGGCTTGGTAATTTTTGGTTTGTTATCTCTGGGTGTTTTGGCAGCGATCGTGTTTATTGAGAAAGCGCAGCGTCGTATTCCGGTAAACTACGCTCAAAAACAACAAGGTCGTCGTGTATTTACTGCACAGCAGACACATTTGCCATTAAAAATTAATATGGCGGGTGTGATTCCGGCAATTTTTGCCAGCTCATTACTTTTGTTCCCTGCGAGCTTAGGTCAGTGGGTGGGTAGTGCAGATCCAAATGCTGGATTTATTAAGCGTAGCCTGCAAGATGTAGCATTGGTATTGTCGCCTGGTCAGCCGTTGTATTTGGTGCTCTTTGGTGCGTTAATTATCTTTTTCTGTTACTTCTATACAGCACTGGTATTTAGTCCTAAAGAAGTGTCAGAGAACTTGAAACGCAGCGGAGCTTACGTGCCTGGTATACGTCCAGGTGAGCAAACTGCTCGTTACTTAGATCATATTCTCAATCGTTTGACATTTATTGGCGCGATTTACATCGCAGTCATTTGTTTGATGCCGATGGTATTGCAAAGTTCATTTGGTATTCCATTCTATTTGGGTGGTACCTCTTTGCTGATTGTTGTGGTGGTAGTGATGGACTTTATGGCTCAGCTGCAATCACACCTCACTTCGCACCAATACGATAATCAAACGTTAATGAGAAAAACGACTGCTCATCCTAAGGGATAAGCGCACTTGAGGTTTCATCATGAAAGTACAAGCTTCTGTTAAGAAAATTTGTGGTAGCTGTAAAGTTATCCGTCGTAATGGGGTTATCCGCGTAATTTGTAGCGCAGAACCTCGTCATAAGCAGCGTCAAGGTTAATCTGATTAAGACCTGTTGATTTCTGTAGGCGAATTAGGTTATTATCCGCCCCTCAAGATTTTTGTGGGGCGGTTGATTATCTACTGCCTTTTTGGAGAAAATTGAATGGCTCGTATTGCCGGTGTAAACATTCCGGATAACAAGCACGCTGTTATCTCTCTAACGTATATCTTTGGTATTGGTCGCCATACTTCAAAAGCTATCTTAGCTGCTGCTGGTATTGCTCCAACTACTAAGATCCGTGAATTAGATGACGCTCAGCTTGATGCGATTCGTGCAGAAGTTGCTAAGGTTCCGACCGAAGGTGATTTACGTCGCGAAATTTCCATGAACATTAAACGTTTAATGGATTTAGGCTGCTACCGCGGTCTTCGTCATCGTCGCAGCTTGCCTGTCCGCGGTCAACGCACCAAAACTAACGCTCGTACCCGTAAAGGTCCGCGCAAACCTATTAAGAAATAAGATTTCTGGAAGCTAAAAGATGGCTAAAGATACTCGCGCACGCAAGAAGGTCACTCGTACCGTCTCTGAAGGTGTCGCACACATTCACGCTTCTTTTAATAACACCATTGTGACTATTACCGATCGTCAAGGTAATGCACTGGCTTGGGCCACTTCAGGTGGACAAGGCTTCCGTGGATCACGTAAATCAACTCCGTTCGCTGCTCAGGTAGCTGCTGAAGTTGCTGGTAAAGCTGCTTTAGACTACGGTTTGAAAAACTTGGACGTCCTTGTAAAAGGTCCTGGTCCTGGTCGTGAATCTGCGGTTCGTGCTTTAGGTGCAGTGGGTTATAAAATTAACAGCATTACCGATGTGACGCCAATCCCGCACAACGGTTGCCGTCCACCTAAAAAACGTCGCGTGTAAGGAGAAACATTCATGGCTCGTTATATTGGTCCAAAATGCAAACTCTCTCGTCGCGAAGGGACAGACCTGCAACTTAAATCAGGCGTTAAACCGTTTGATGTTAAGACAAAAAAACATGCGAAAGTTCCTGGCCAACACGGCGGGGCTCGTGGTGGTAAACAATCTGAGTACTCACTACAATTACGTGAAAAACAAAAAGTACGTCGCATGTACGGTGTTTTAGAGCGTCAATTTAGTAACTACTATAAAGAAGCTGCTCGTGTTAAAGGCGCAACTGGTGAAAACCTGTTGAAGCTACTTGAAAGCCGTCTTGATAACGTTGTTTATCGTATGGGTTTCGGTTCTACTCGTGCAGAAGCTCGTCAGTTAGTATCTCACCGTAGCATCACTTTGAATGGCCGTCGTGTTAACATTGCGTCTATCCAAGTTAAAGCGGGTGATGTGATCGCAGTTCACGAAGGCGCTAAGCAACAATTACGTATCAAAAACGCAATTGAATTGGCTACTCAACGTGGCATGCCTTCTTGGATGGAAATTGACCATTCTAAATTAGAAGGTACGTTCAAAGCTGCACCGGATCGTTCTGATTTACCTGCTGAAATCAACGAAAGCTTGATTGTAGAATTGTATTCTAAATAATCCTTGAGGAAGCAATATGACGCGTACTGCAAATGAGTTTCTAACTCCGCAAGCGATCAAGGTCGAAGCGGCAAGCGGGACCTCGGCAAAAGTTATTCTAGAACCATTAGAGCGTGGCTTTGGTCATACTCTTGGTAATGCTTTACGTCGCATCCTTCTTTCTTCTCTACCTGGCGCAGCTGTGGTAGAAGTTGAGATTGAAGGGGTCGAGCACGAGTACAGTACTTTGGAAGGCTTGCAGCAGGACATCGTCGAGCTCTTGCTGAACCTAAAAGGATTGTCGATTAAGCTGTTCGATCAAAATGAAGCTTATTTAACATTAGAGAAACAAGGTGCAGGCGACGTAACTGCGGCTGACCTTCGTTTACCTCATAATGTTGAAGTGGTTAACCCTGAACATTTGATCGGTACTTTAAGTGCCTCAGGCTCATTGAAAATGCGTCTGAAAGTGGCTCAAGGTCGTGGCTACGAGACTTCTGATTCACGCTTCCCTGAAGGCGAAACTCGCCCAGTGGGTCGCTTGCAGTTAGATGCGTCTTACAGCCCAATCAAACGTGTTTCATACACCGTGGAAAACGCGCGTGTAGAACAACGTACTGACCTTGATAAACTGATCATTGATCTTGAAACTAACGGTACTGTAGATCCTGAAGAAGCGATCCGCAAAGCTGCAACTATTTTGCAGCAACAAATTGCGATCTTCGTTGACCTTCAGAAAGATCAAGCACCTGTTGCTCAAGAGCCTCGTGAAGAAGTTGACCCAATCTTGCTTCGCCCAGTAGATGATCTAGAGCTAACTGTTCGTTCTGCTAACTGTTTGAAAGCAGAAAACATTTACTACATTGGTGATCTTGTACAGCGTACCGAAGTTGAGTTGCTTAAAACTCCTAACTTGGGTAAAAAATCGCTTACTGAGATCAAAGATGTTCTGGCTTCTAAAGGCTTACAACTCGGCATGCGTTTAGAGAACTGGCCACCGGCTAGTCTCCGTATGGACGATCGTTTCGCCTATCGTAGCCGTTAATTAAGTAGGACTATCACCATGCGTCATCGTAATAGTGGTGTGAAATTAGGCCGTACAAGCAGTCATCGTAAAGCGATGTTCCAAAACATGGCTAACTCTTTGTTCGAGCACGAGTTGATCAAAACAACTGTGCCTAAAGCAAAAGAGTTACGTCGTGTAGCTGAGCCTTTAATCACTTTAGCTAAAAACGATACAGTAGCAAACCGTCGTTTGGCGTTTGCTCGTACTCGTTCAGCAGCAACTGTTGGTAAATTATTTACCGTTCTTGGCCCTCGTTACAAAGAGCGTAACGGCGGTTATCTACGTGTTCTTAAAGCGGGCTTCCGTGCAGGTGATGCTGCACCGATGGCTTACGTTGAGCTAGTAGATCGCGAAGTTAACTAATTTCGTGAAGAATAACGTAAGTTGTTCGAAAAGGTCGGTTGAATAAACCGGCCTTTTTTAATGCCTGTATATTTTAATTTAAAGTGATTGAGTTCAACATAACTGATCTGGCCTGAAAAGATAAAAAAATAGTGGCTTTTTAATGAACTTGACATTGTGTATTGTCAGTTTTGTGATTTAATAAAAACAGATAGCATCGCTTAGGTAAAAGAACAACATGGAAAAGCAGGTAGATATTTTAATTGTGGGTGCAGGGATCTCGGGGATTGGTCTAGCAGCACATCTTTCTAAACATTGTCCGCAACGCTCTTTTGAGATTATTGAACGCCGCGAAAGTATTGGTGGAACTTGGGATCTGTTTAAATATCCGGGAATCCGTTCTGATTCGGATATGTCGACTTTTGGTTTTAATTTCAAACCCTGGAAGAAAGAAAGCGTGCTTGCCGATGGCGCATCCATCAAAAATTATCTGACTGAAGTGGTGGATGAGTTTAAGCTACAGCCGAAAATCCATTTTCAGCATCGGGTCTTAAGTGCCAATTATGATTCTACAACCTGCAAATGGTCAGTAGAGATCGAGGATGCACACGGTAAGAAGCAGATCTGGATCGCCAACTTTGTACTCGGTTGTACCGGTTATTATAATTATGATCAGGGTTTTCAGCCGGAGTTTCCAAATCAAGATGCATTCAAAGGTAAATTTATTCATCCGCAACATTGGCCGGAAAATTTAAACTATAAAGGCAAAAAAGTGGTCATCATTGGCAGTGGTGCGACCGCGATTACCTTGGTTCCTGCGATGGTGAAAGGTGGAGCAGGGCATGTCACCATGTTGCAACGTTCCCCAACTTATATTGCTTCTGTACCCTCGGTCGATTTTATTTATTCAAAAATGCGTAAATATCTGCCCGAGGAGGTCGCTTACAAGCTGACACGTGCGCGTAATATCGGCATGCAGCGCGGGATTTATGCTTTGGCACAGAAACAGCCAAAATTATTAAAATCGCTTTTGCTTAAATCGGTGCAACTTCAGCTAAAAGGTAAAGTGGACATGAAGCACTTTACCCCGAATTATGAACCTTGGGATCAGCGTCTGTGTGTGGTGCCAGATGGGGATCTGTTTAAAATTTTACGTGAAGGGCAGGCATCAGTTGCAACGGATCAGATAGAAACCTTTACCGAAACGGGAATTCAGCTGAAATCAGGTCAACATCTGGATGCTGATATTATCGTCTCTGCCACCGGTCTGAATATTCAAATTCTTGGCGGGATTCAGGCGACGATGGATGGTCAGCCTATCGATACCTCACAGCATATGCTATATAGAGGCATCATGGTCAGTGATATACCGAATATGGCGCTGATTATTGGCTATATCAATGCCTCCTGGACGCTTAAAGTCGACATTGCAGCTGAGTATATTTGCCGTCTGCTGAACTATATGGATCAGCAAGGTTATGCGCAGGTGATTGCTCAGGGAGATCAGAGTGAATTGCTTCAGGATACCGTCATGGGTAGTCTTAGTTCGGGTTATATTGCCCGAGCTGCAGACGTGATGCCAAAGCAGGGTAAACATGCTCCATGGAAAGTCAGCAATAATTATCTGGCAGACCGCAAGGAACTCAAGCAGGCTTCGTTTGAAGATGGGGTGCTGAAATTTAGAAAAAACAGCAATGCTTTAAAGCATAAACCGCGTTTGGTCTCTTAAATTTATATTTTTGCATACAGAAAAAGGAGTCCTGAGAGACTCCTTTTTTATGCATCCATTTTAAATTGAACGGGCGATGAGTTCTTTCATAATTTCATTGGTACCCGCATAAATCCGGTTGGCACGGTTGTCGATATAAGCCCGGGCAATTGGATATTCCAGCATATAACCGTAACCACCATGCAGTTGCAGACATTCATCTACGACTTTGCTGTACATTTCTGAAATCTTGTATTTGGCCGCAGCAGCGGCATCTACGCCTAATTCGTGCTTGAGTTGCAGCTGCATACAGCGATCCAGATAAGCGCGGCACACATCGATCTCGGTACGTAGTTCTGCCAGTTTAAAGCGGGTATTTTGAAAATGGCTGATGCTCTTGCCAAAAGCCTGACGTTCCTTGGTATATTTTACTGTGTGGGCAAAAGCGGCTTCAGCACCTGCCTGACAGATAATCGCCACAATCAGGCGTTCCCAAGCCAGTTCTTTCATCAGCATCATAAAGCCCATGCCTTCCAGACCGAGCAGGTTTTCTGTGGGTACCCGAACATTGTCAAAGAACAGTTCGCAGGTATCCTGACCTTTCATGCCAATTTTATTCAGCGGCTTGCCTTTACTAAATCCGGCACGCTCTGCTTCGACCATAATCAATGAAAGATTGGCTGAACCTTTGTCATTATTGCCGGTTTTACAGACCACAATCGCCATGTCACAGAGATAGCCATTGGTAATAAAGATTTTGGAACCATTAATCACATAGTCATCGCCATCGAGTACTGCCGAGGTACGCACTGCTTGCAGGTCAGAGCCAGTTCCCGGTTCGGTCATGGCAATCGCGGTGACGACCTCTCCAGACGCCATTTTCGGTAACCATTGTTGTTTTTGAGCTTCATTACCAAAATTCAGCAGATAATTGGCAACAATATCTGAATGCAATGAAAATCCAGTCGCTGAATCTCCGGCATAGGCCTGTTCCTCAATCAAAATCATGCTATACAGCCGGTCTACGCCAGAGCCGCCATATTCTTCGGGCATGGTAGCGCAGAGCAATCCAAGCTCACCGGCTTTATTCCACAGCTCTCGATCTACATGCTGTTGACTTTCATAACGCTCGGTATGTGGAATGACTTCTTTCTCATAAAATTTACGTACCGTCTCGCGAAAAGCATCATGTTCGGTACTAAAGAGTTGGCACGGCAGCATCGGGGCAAGTGGGCGAATGGCTGCAGATTGCATTTTGTTATTCCTTATTTTGATCTGTTTGGTTTAACTTAGGTCATGCCAAGATCAGCAGCAATGAGCGGAATGTTCAAATGACTTAAATCTGCTGATGCTTTTGGTCATTTCTATGAAATCCCTCGAAATTCAGCCAGCGCTTCAGGTAAACTATTCGGGTTTATAACGAGTTGGGGAAATTCGATGACTGATGACATCAGCTTAGAAGAGCGCAAAGTGATTTATCGTGCGCGTCGTGGTCTAAAAGAACTGGATGTATATTTTGATCCCTACGTAAAAAACCATTACCTGAGTGCTGAGCCTTTCGAAAAACAGATGTTTGCAGAGCTGGTTGAGCAGGAAGACCCGGATTTACTGGACTGGTTTATGGAAGTGTCTGAGCCACCGCGTCCTGAACTGAAAGATTTTATCAAAAAGCTTAAATTTTACGTTCATGGATAATGGTTGCTTCAAGCTGAAACGCAGTCTGTGTGCATTGGCGTTTCAGCTTTTTATTTTTGCACTGCTGATGTATCTGTTGTATCAGTTATTACCGATTGCACTTTGGGCAGTGTGCGCTGTCATAGGCTTGGTGATTTATCAGCTGTTTTACCGCAAGACACCACAGATTGAGCAGTTTGAATATCTGGATGGACGTGAATGGTCATTGACTACCAAAGCACGACCGACCCGTCGGGTATGTATTAGTCACGTAATTGATCATCAGGCGTATATTGTGGTGTATTTCCAGCATGCCAAGGCGCGACCTTTATTGATCTGGTGTGATCAATTGCCCTTCAAACAATGGAAATCCTTAAAATTATTGACTAAATTAATTTAGTTGTAAAACAAACGCATTTTAATGATTTAATTAAAATGCTCATAAAACAAATATTTAGACCAAATTCCTATTTTTATTGTCAGACAGAAATCAAGGTTAATCCATGACTTAGAGGAATTGTCTGACAATTTATTCCCTATGTTTTATTTTTAGCCTGTACATTTAACTCACCAACAGCAACTACGGGAGACCTTAATGGAATTTCCAGTATGGATGTTTCTGATCGTAGCGATTGTTTTAACGCTGGTGATCGGACGACTCGGGACAGTGTTGAAGGATAAATTTTCATCTTAATCAAGCAGGGTTTATTATTTTTCTGCTTGTACAGTTAATAAGTAGCATGTGCTGAACCGTCGCAATGCTACTTTTTTTTGCCCAAAATTTGGTATTCTTCTAAATACAGTCAATTGCAGCGCGGCTATTTAATGGCAAAGTGTCTCGTCTAAATTAGAGTAAATACTCTTTTATTCATAAAATGCTTCTGATATCTTTAGCAGAAAGATGGACATAATCACAATTATAGAGGACAGGAAAATGTCAGACGTCCGTAAAATATGCCAAGGTATGGCGACCATTGCAATAACAACAACAGTTTTGACGGGGTGTTCTCAGGTCATTAAAACCGGTGCCAATGTTGCACTGGGTTTCACCGAAAACCATATTGTACCGCCGATTTTAGCGATGGATGATGCTGAAATGGTGTGTAATTCAGGGAATTCTTTAACGCCGGCCATTATGGCGACCAAAGAAATGGGGGCGGATCCAACACGGGTAGCCGTGCTGATGTATTCGGCTGCCGGTATTTGTGCCGAGCAAAAAGCGCTGGAAGCCGAGTTACGCTATTTACGTGCTTCAAAAACCAATCAGGTGGCAGAAGCTCAAGATGCCCGAATCGAGCAGAAGCGCTGGGCGGCACTGGCAGCACAGCGTCAATATACCGGTTATCAACTGTTCCAGAGCCGTTATGAAAAGAAATACCAAAAAGCCCTGGGTGAAGAATGCCCACGCATGAACAGTGATATCGAGCAAACGGTTTATCTGTTGGGTATGCTCAGTGGCTTGCAGGCCATGACCAATGATATTAACTCGGGTGGTGCAGTGCATGTACCGAAAGATATTGCTGCCGTGGTCGAGCGTGGCATGGTGTGTCTGGATAACGCGAAATTCTGGGGTGCGCCGAATGCCACCCGTGCGGTGATCTGGACTTTGTTGCCAGGCGCAGGGGAAGGCAAGCCTGACCCTTACCAAACATTAAAACAATCTACACAAATTGGCGAGCAAAAAGGTGTACGTTTATCTCATGCCTTATATGCCGTAGCGGCTCAGGCCAGTGGTGATGATACCAAAGTCCGGGATGCCTTGAAAACCTTTGCTCAGGCCCGTACGGAGGAAAAACCGGTAAATCCGCAATTCAAGCTGATTGACAGCATGGCCGCGATTATGGTCAGTGGCATATCAGATCGTTACTGGACAGAAAATACTGGTATACGTAGTGGCGATGATGGCATGCAACGTTTCTGGGATGAATCCGACAGTTCTTCCGAGCTCGATGATCTGTTCAGTGCGGATCTGTAATGCAGATACTATGCATGAAGCTTCAGGGATGAAGTCAAATTAGATGGTCAGGGAGGACAACAGGCCGATGCTAGATCAACATTTTCGACGAAAAATTATTTTTCTAGCGGCTTTTGTCTCTCTCTCTGCATGTCTGCAAATTTTTCAGGATCATTTTATCTACTGGCAAGAGAGTCTGCTGGGTGAATTCTGGCGACTCTGGACAGCGCACTGGGTACATGTGAGCTGGATTCATTACTTTCTAAACATTCTCGCCTTTATCTGTTTACCTTTCATTTTTCCACGCGCTACCGTCTGGCATTTCTGTGCCATTTTGCTGATCTTGCCACCGTTGATCAGTTTAAGCTTTTATTTTTTCTTACCCAATATTGAAGCCTATGCTGGCCTGTCGGGCGTGCTGCATGGTGCCTATGTCGCCGTAGCCTGTGTACATTTGCTGTATAAGCGGGAACGCGGCTTTGCGGCGCTGGTATTATTTTTGATTTTTGCCAAACTGGTCTGGGAAAACACCATTGGCAATGTCGGAACGGCGCAGCTGATCGGTAGTCCGGTTTTGGTTGAGGCACATTTACTTGGGGTGATTTGGGGCGTGATTCTGGCGCTGATCTATATTGTGAGCAATTATTTTCGGGATAATTAAAGTGCAGAGATAAATAATTTACTTGGCAGAAAATACAAAAAGAAAATATAAATTGTCATTTTTATTGTGCCAATTTTCATGCAAAGTCAAAACATAGAATAAAGATCCTGACCTTTGAAAAGGAATTTTCTAGGCAGAAGGGAAGATCAGCGTCCTAGACCAAGCATCAGGCCGCTAAAATAAAAATAGGAATACACATGCAAAATAATGATCAAAACAGATCAGGATTAGGTCTGTTGCGTTATATATGGACAGAGTGGATCTCGACCTTCGTCGTGCTGGTTTTACTTTTGCTCACTTTGATTATTGGCACCGGGGAAATGATTCACGGTCAGTTGCTGCGTATGGGGGAGCGTATTTACGGCGATCCGGCAACAGGAATGCAATATTCATTTTTAAGGGCTGAGCCGACGCATCCACAATGTGAACGCAATATTAATGTTGATCAACGCGTTCAGCAGCAGATAAAAGCCGATGCAGCCGATGAATATGCCGACTTCTTCGGGGTGCGTTCGGAAGCGGATGTCCGTGCTGCGGTGTTACAGGCACAGCAGGTCTGTGAAGAATCCTACCTGTTTTATGATAAAGCCATTCAACATGTGCAAGCTCATCCAAGTATTCGGGCTTATCGGACGTTTGAAACCTCTTTTTTTGGAATCTTCAAGTTTGGTACGGAAAACCGGGCTTTGCTTCTGGTCATCATGGTGGTCTTTGCTGCGATCAGTGCCACTCTAAAAACCCATCATATTGGCTTACGTAGCCCGAGCACGCGTATCGACTTTAAAGTTTATTCGGTCGCCATGCTGGTCGCTAATGCTTTCCTGGCATTTTCATCCTATAGCCAATATCAGTCCGTATTGAACTCGGGCGTGCCGATGGGGGAGATGAAGTACATCTACTGGTTGTGGATGATTCTGTTCAGCACACTCACCTTGATCAGCCTGTATCAGGTGATCAAACAGCCAAAACCAACGCGCGAAGGTGGCAGTTTTGGTCTGGCCTTTTTGAGTGTGCCGCTGTATGCCTATATGGCCATTACTACCGGAATAAATTTCACCTTTTTTATGGACTATCCAATGGGACAGGGGATTTACCTCGGTCAATTGGTAGAGTTTTCCAGTATTTTCCTAAATCTGGCCTTGTTTATCTGGGCCGGTATGTTGCTGAAACAGACCCGTGTCGTGGACATGTTCCTGAATATTCTGCGTCCATGGAATCTGGCCCCTGAAACCCTGACCTGGTTAATCTTGCTGGCAGCTGCATTACCGACCGCCTATACCGGAGCATCAGGGATTTTCGTAATTGCCGCAGGTGCGATTATTTACAAGGAAGTCTGGAATGCGGGCGGACGCCGTCAGTTTGCATTGGCCGCCACTGCAATGTCTGGTTCACTGGGCGTGGTTTTACGTCCTTGCTTGCTGATTGTCGTTGTGGCATCACTGAATAAAGAAGTGACCACCGACTTACTCTATCACTACGGGATTTATGTCTTCCTGCTCAGTTCGACTTTATTCCTGGTAATTTCCCTGTTCTTTGCAGAAAACAAATTCCGGATTGCTGCACCTATTGTGGCTGCTCCTCAATCCGGTCGCGCCTTCATTGCGATTATTCCATATATCGTGATTTTCATTCTGATCTGGTTATTCTATAAATATGCCTTGTCGACTGACCTGAATGAATTTACCGCACCGGTGATGATGCCAGTCATTCTGCTGATGATTGTCTTGTTCGACAAGTTGCGTCATGAACCTGCGCCGTTGCCGGCAGTGGGGCATTGGGATGAAACTTTGACCGCAACTTTAAACTCAAGATCGACACCTGAACTGGCAACAGCCGGTGCTGCGGCCAATGCAGAATATCGTGAAGCTGAACATAGCGAACAATCAGGCAAAGAACTGGTGGTTGATCATGCTGTGCAGCGCTCAAAGGCGACCGAAATTTTACGTCAAGTCGGTTTCTGGAAGTCCATGCATATTTCGACCAGTGAGACCGTGGGCCATATTGGTGCCTTGGTCATTCTGATGGCACTCTCGGTGAGTGTCGGTGGCTTGCTGGAACGTATTGAAATTATGGAAGCCTTCCCGACCGATATCAGTAGTACTATTTTGGTGATTTCACTGATTGTCGGCTTGATGATTTTTGTCGGGATGATCATGGATCCATTTGGCGCGGTGATTCTGATTTCGGCAACCGTGGCTCCAGTGGCTTACCAATATGGCATTCATCCAGTTCATTTCTGGATGATTACCCTGATTGGTTTTGAGCTGGGTTATGTGACGCCACCGGTTGCGCTGAATCATCTGCTGGCCAGACAGTCGATTGGCGATGCTGAGGTGGCTGAAGCGGATGCGGAAGTTCGCCATCTGTCTTTTTACTATCGTTATGAACGCTGGATTTTACCAGTGATAGTATTGCTGCCTGCGATGCTGATCATTGCCTATGTGCCTTATATCTTTAAACTGTTCGGCTGGTATCAATAAGAAAAAAGCAATAAAAAAGCACCTACGGGTGCTTTTTTATTGCTTTGATTTCGAATCTTGATCAAATCTTGGATGAATTCAGGCGCTTTTGTAGAATCGGGCTACACAGTAGAATCGCACAGAAAATCAGCCCCAGCCCAATCAGGCTATAAAGGTCTGGAACCTCATGCCAGAACAGAAAGCCCCACATGCCGGCAAAGAAAATCGCCACATAGTTGACCGGTCCAATTTGTCCTGCCGGAGCCAGCTTGTAGGCATTTGACATGAACAGTTGGCTGAAATTGGCCAGGATGCCGGCAGTAATCAGATAGCTGAGTTCTGTCAGGGTATAAGGTCGCCATAGCCAGAACATCGGAATCACTGAAATCAGGGTGCCAATAAAGCAGAAATAAAACACGATTTTTTCCGGAGACTCAGTTTTAGTCAGTGCCCGAACCGTGACAAAGGCCATCGCCGCCAGAAAGCTCGCACTCAAACCAATGACCGACATCAGGTTAATTAGACCCGAATCTGGTTTGGCGACACAGAGTACGCCGATGAAACCAATCAGAGCTGCGGCTAACATGCTTGTGGTGATTTTTTCCTTGAGAAATAGCCAGGCAATCAAAGGAATAAAAATCGGGGAAGAGTAGGTGAAGACCATAGCATTGGAGAGTTTTAAATGAGCAATGGCATAGAAAAAGCCGTACATGGCAGTCAGGCCGACCACTGCGCGCCAAGTGTGCATCCATAGTTTTTCAGTTTTGAAAAAACCAATGCCTTTATTGAAAATGAAAGGCAGGAAAATAAACAGCCCAACAAAATTGCGAAAGAAGACCACGGTAGCATTATCAACTGTTGTTGAGGCATAACGGATACAGACGCCCATGACTGAAAAGAGAAAGGCAGAGCAGGTCAGTAACAGAATGGCTTTAAGCAGATGCGGAGCGGCTGGGGCAGACATGGAAACAACTGAGCTAGAAGATCTGACGATATTCTAGCTGAAATGCTGTCGAGATTTACTGGCTTTGAGCAAGTTGTGCTTCAAGTAACTTGATCTGTTCCTCTTTCAGTTGGATCAACTGGTCGGCATCGCTATGCTGCGCATCCAGTGTGGCTTTTTGTTCATTGAGCTGAACTTGGATGTCATCTAATTTAGCCACTTCTTCTTTGGCCAAACTGGCATTCTCCGGCACTGGTGCATCTAACAGCTGATTTGATACCAGTGCTTTAGCTTCGATCGTCTCAGGTGCTTTCGCTGCCGCCGTATCTTCTTCAGTTTTCGCCGCAGGTTTTGCTGCCGGAACAGCCGCGATATCTTCCTGATGTATGCGTTCCGCTTCACCGGAAAAGGCATTCAACCACTGATATAGCAATACCAATGCAACGACAGTAACTAAAGCCCCCATAATCCCCATTAAAAGTTTGGGGTTATTTCTTTGTTCTACTGACATAGCTTGAACCTTGATTTTTATTTTACTGAACGAGGTTTAAACTGAATCACGCCAACTTCATCTGGAACAGCTGGTGTTTCTGGTTGATCAACATGTGTGGGACGATTTTCTTCATAACCACATTCAATACATTCGATCCATTCATCTTCACCAGAGGTCAGCATGACGACGCGATCTAACGCCTGACATTTTGGACATTTTGCGCCTGCAATGAAACGACGTTTAATGGTCATCATACTCACCTTGTGATCAACTTAAAAAGCTAGTTTAAGCGTTTTTAGAGGGGTTCGTCCAACCTTGATGACGCAGCAACGCATCTATTTTTGGCTCGCGTCCGCGGAAATTGATAAATGCGTCAAGTGCTGTGTCTTTTCCGCCAACTGCGAGGATATTTTCCCGAAACTGCTTTCCGGTAGTGGTATTAAAAATACCTTCATCTTCAAAGCGGTCGAAGGCATCACTGGCCAAAACTTCGGCCCATTTATAGGAATAATATCCTGCTGCATAACCACCGGCAAAAATGTGACTGAAGCTGTGCTGGAAACGGTTATAGTCGGTGGTCGGTAGGACCGCATACTTTTCACGGATCTCATTCAGAGTAGCCTGAACCTGTGTTGCATTTAAAGCCGGATTGGCTCGGTGAATACTCAGGTCAAACAGGGCAAATTCAAGCTGACGCAGGGTTTGCATGCCAGACTGGAAGAAACGTGCATCGAGCAGGGCTTTCAGCAACTCTGCCGGCAAGGATTCTTGAGTTTCAATGTGCTCGCTGAGCAGATCCAGACTTTCCTGATCCCAGGCCCAGAATTCCATAAACTGGCTTGGCAGTTCGACCGCATCCCAAGCCACGCCATGGGTACCTGCTACCGCAATATTGTCCACTTCTGTCAGCATATGATGCAGGCCATGACCAAATTCATGGAACAAGGTGATGACTTCATCATGGGTCAAGAGTGCAGGGCGATTGCCGACGGGTGGAGTAAAGTTACCGACCATATAACAAATCGGTTTTTGCAAGCCATCACTGGTCTGCATACGGGAACGGAAACCGCTCATCCATGCACCGCCACGTTTGCCTTGACGTGCATACAGATCAAAATAGAAACCGCCAATGACCTGACCCTGATCTTCCAGTTCAAAATAACGTGCATCTGGATGCCAGACAGGCGCTTCACGTTCAATGACTTGAATGCCATACAGACGATTCACAATACTGAACAGGCCTTGCAGGATTTTTGGTGCAGGGAAGTAAGGTTTAAGCACTTCCTGTGACAAATTAAATTGCTGCATTTTCAGCTTTTCAGAATAATAGCCACTGTCCCACGGTTGCAGATCACGGATGCCATCTTCAGCAGCAATCGCTTTCAGTTCTGCAATTTCTTTCTCTGCTGGCGCGCGGGCATGCTCTGCCAGATCACGCAAGAATTCGTCTACGGCCTCTACACTTGGTGCCATTTTGCTGGCTAAGGACAATTCCGCATAATTATTAAAGCCAAGCAGTTTTGCCATTTCCAGACGCAAACTGAGAATTTCTTCGATCAGTGCAGTATTGTCAAACTCGCTCTGTTCAGCCTGATCTGACGCACGTGTGGTATAAGCTTTATAGAGTTCTTCACGCAGAGGGCGATTTTCTGAATGGGTCATGATCGCCAGATAAGACGGGAAATCCAGCGTAGCCACCGGTTGATCCAGCTCACGTTGCTGACCATATTGTTTTAACAGCTCAATATTACTGGTAGATAGACCCGCTAACTCCTCTTCATTTAGCGGTCTGAAATAGGCCTGAGTCGCATCCAGTACATGGTTGGAGAAGTCGGAAGATAATTGGGACAGACGTGCCGAAATTTCCGCATAACGTTTTTTCGCTTCACCCTCTAACGCCACCCCAGATAATTTAAAGTCACGTAAGGCCAGTTTAATGGCGCTTTGCTGCGCTGCCGGCAGTTCACTATAAATCGACGCATCATAAATATGCTGATAGGTCTGATACAGCGCCGTATGTTGACCCAGTTGCGTATAATATTCGCTAAGACCCGGTAAAAGTGCTTGGTAGACATCACGGGTTTCGGCATTGTTCATCACGGCATTTAAATGTGACAAGATGCCCCAAGACTCACTCATATTGTTTTCAAGCGTGTCGACATGTTCCAACGTAGTCAGCTGCTCCTGTACTGTAGTAGGCGTTTCGGTGAGGTCATTCAGGAACTTTTGCCCTTCAGCGATACAGCTTTCAATTTTTTGTTTTAGCTCAGCCAGCGTAATCTGATCAAATTGTGGAACAGGCAAAGTTGCCTTTTCTAAAGTCATGTCGGTCTGCCAAATTAATTTTCAATGTTAAATCTAGATGTAGGGCTTTTAATTGAGTAAATCAAGTTTTGAAACTAGGGTGTGTTGACACTTTTAGCTTAAAAAAATAGCGAAGTAGTAAAATCAAATCGCCAAACCCAATTTTACTATTCGCTATGCCTCGTAC